>CAZRXE010000670.1:0-3450 GCA_964603695.1 uncultured Heliomicrobium sp. | reverse complement strand
GAGGACGAACGCGAGCGGCGGCGCGGCATCACGCCGGAGCGAAAACGAATCAATGAAATCAAAGCCGGCGTTATCACCACGCTGGCCGGGCTGGGCGCAATGATCTTTCTGTACTTTCTGCTGGGAGCGGTGGCGAACAACGAGCCGACGAAAGATGCCGAAATCATTCGTCGCGTCTGGCTGGCGGGACTGGTTCCGTTTCTGATCGGCATCGGTCTGATGATTAACGGCATTTTCTTGAGCAAGAAACTGGTCAATCTGCAAACTCCGCCCGTGTCTGCGCCCTTACCGACGCCGACAACCAATCAACTCCTTGACGCGCCGCGCGCCCAAACCAGCGTCGTCGAACACACCACGGCGCATTTGCCTGAACGGCGCGAAGCAGCCTATGCGCCGGCGCGCGAAGAGAAACGCTGAATCGCTCAGCGCGCCGCGCGGCGAAAAGCCTGCGGCGTTATTCCTGTAGCTTCACGGAACACTTTGGTGAAATGGCTTTGGCTGCCGTAACCAACCGCCGCGCCGACTTCCGTGATCGGCAAATCGCTTTCGGCCAGCAAGCGGCGGGCGCGTTCAATTCTCAAGCTGGCCAGAAAGTTGTGCGGCGTTACGCCGGTGATTTTTTTGAACAGCCGCGCGAAGTGAAATTCGCTCAGGTAAGCCGCCGCAGCGATTTCCGCCAATGTTAATTCCCGCCCGCAGTTGTCGTGCATGAACTCAATCGCCCGGCGCAAGCGCCGGTCAACGATGCCGACGCGCGAAAGCTCGACCTCGTCCGAACGTTGGACGTTGATGTGCGACCGCATCAAATACACGGTCAATTGCCCAATCAGCGAACGCAGCATTTCGCGCCAGCCTGCTGCGCCGCCTTCCATTTCAGCGGCAATCGCTTCCAAAGTGTTTCGCAGCCGTGCGTCTTCCGTCACAGGCACCAGCGGCGAACGAAACGATAAGTTCGATTCGCTGCGATTGAGCCGCAATCGCGTAGCGGTTTCCATCAGCAAAGCGGGCGCGATGCGCACGGCCAGCAATTCCTTTTGCTTTGGATCGAGCATCAAGCGCGCGGTGTGGTGCGGGTTGAGGAAGAGACTTGCGCCGGAATTCAAAAAATAGAGCAACTGAAAATCCGGCGACGCCGGCGCATCGAGTTCGTGCCGGGTGACGATGCGATGTTCGATGGAAAAGTCCGGTTCGACTAGAAGGCGAGCGATCATAAAATCCGCAAACTCCGATCATCACCGTACGACGGGCGGGCGTCGCGACTTGTTCAACGTTTTTTCGCGCGCCAAGCCGGATAGTCTTTATCGAGCAGTCCGGTGGGCGCGTTCGTGTACCAGGAGTAACCGTTGCGGCGTTCGTATTCGATCTCGGCCAGGCTGTATTTGATGATGCCGTCGCGTCCGCAAAAGATCGGGCGATTCGTGCCGATTTCGTAAAACCTCGCCCAGAGGGGTTTGGCATTCGCATCCAGCGTCACCACTCTGTCGAAGCCTTTCGGCTGTGACGCATCTGGTTTTTCGATGACTTTGATGCCAGTCAGTTTCGTCGCGCCGAACCATGTGATGCCAGCTTCAATGGACTCCGCCACCGCTTTGCCTGGATTTTCGATTTCCATCAGGAAACGCACTATGCCGACGCTTTCCGAACCGCTGAGCGAAATCTTTTCGTAAGTGCGAGCGTTGGCAGGTGCCAGTGTGATTTCATCGTGCTGCGCGCACCAGACCGTCAGTTTGCCGCCGACTTTTACCTGGGTTTTCAGAATGCAATCAATTCCTTTTTGCATGGCTTGGGCCGCTTTGCGTTGTCGCGCCTCGTCCACGAAAGCGTAGGCGGTATCTTGGCGCGCAACGTCACGCAGCAACAACATAACGCGAATCATCGCGTCGTCGTTGAAGGTGATGTGTTTGTAATAGCCCGTCAGACGCGGGTAATACTGCGGCCAGCCGCCGTTGGCGTATTGCGCCTTGAGCAGATAATCCAGCCCTTTCAGAAACCCGGCTTTGAATTGCGGCTGTTTGGTCGCGTTGAAAACCCGCGCCAGGTAAACCATTTGCGTGGTGGTCGCGCTGTTGTCTATGGTCGAATCGTTCTGCTCTTTCAGATCAATGACTTCGGCTCGCTTAGCAGGGCTGAGCGATTCGGCCATCTCTGTATTTTTCGGCCAGCCGCCGATTTCGCGTTGAAAGAGCAACACGTTTTCCGCCACACGAATGGCTTCGGCACCGGCGTACCATTCCGGCGATTGCCGCAGACAATCTCGCCATTTCACCGTCGCCTGTCGCGCTCCAACCGATACAGCTAAACAACACGCGATTAAAAGCAGTCGAATTCCCGTTCGATTCATTTTTTACCTGATGTGAAGTGAGCGCGGCATTGCACGCTGCCCGCGCTGGGATTTGTGCAGGGCATTGAAGCTGGTTTCGTAAAGGAAATCAATTGTCGGAACCGCTTGGCCAGCGTCTATTCATTCTCCGGATTTAGCCACAGAGGGCACCGCAGAAAACGGAGAAAATCCAAGTGGCGGATGAAGATTGAAAGTGTGATTTCCAAACTCGCCGTGGCTTCAGGCGACTTTTGAAGCCGCTGGAAATTCGGCGTCGGAAGTTACTGAAAGTTGGAAGTTGATTTCTCGCCACAGACTCTTGAGGTAGACTGCTCTGCAACAGGCACTCAATCAAAAAAATAAAGTAACTGCTCAGGGGCCTGGGTACGCATCTCTTCCAGCGTGCGGGCGTTCGCGATTCGCATATTGGATGTGATTGGTACCCAGCCACGGCCCGCACGCTGGAAGAGATGCGTACCCGGGGCTGAGCAGTTACAAAACAAATTTGAATTCGGAGGAAACATTGTTTTGACCGAAACGCCTTTCTTTTTGTTGGCGCTGGCGAGCGATTCACACACGCAGTTTTTCTTCACGCTGCTGGTGATGTTTGTCGCGGCCAAGCTGGCAGCGGAGTTGTTCGAGCGATTGAAACAGCCGGCGGTGGCGGGCGAAATTCTGGCCGGCGTACTCATCGGGCCGAGCGTGCTGGGCTTGATTGCGCCCAGTGAGCTGACCGATGCGCTGGCCGAATTGGGTGTGATTTTTTTGCTCTTTCTGGTCGGGCTGGAAACCAAACCGGCGGATATCTTTCGCGTCGGCGGACGGGCTTTGCTGGTGGCGGTGTTGGGCGTGGTGTTGCCGTTCATTGCCGGATACCTGTTGTTGTGGGCCTGGGGCAAACCGCAAATCGAAGCGATCTTTGTCGGCGCGGCGATGGTGGCGACTTCTGTGGGCATCACGGCGCGCGTCCTGGGACAGATGGGACTGATTAACTCCGTCACCGCGCGCATCATTTTGGGCGCGGCGGTGATTGACGACATTCTGGGTTTAATCATTCTGGCGGTGGTCAGCAGTCTGGCCAAAGGCGGCGTCAATTACGCGCAGATTGCCACAACCGCCGGACTGGCCAT
>CAZRXE010000669.1:0-3617 GCA_964603695.1 uncultured Heliomicrobium sp. | reverse complement strand
AAGCTCTGTATTGATGAATGACTTCGAGCGCCCCTGCGTAATCTTTCTTTTCCGTCAGGTGCTGGATGAATTGTCTGACGACTTCAAACGCCGCCGGGTCGGAGGCTATGAGTTGTTGGAAAAACGCCGACTGCCAGTATTTTTCCAAGCGATGCCGTCGCGCAAGTTCGATCAATTCGCTCAACACCGCCGGGCGCTCGGCGGCAGGCAGCGCGGCCAACAGTCTTTCCAGTGTTGTAGCTTCGTCGGCAAAGCGCGCGCGACGGTCGTAAAACTCCGCCAGCCGCCGTAGCGCGGCGACGCTGTTTTTTTCCGATTCCACATAACGCAACATCGCCTGTTGCGCGGCGTCGGCATTGCCCAGCTTTTCTTCCAGTTCAGCCAGCTTCAATTGAATTTCGCCGTCCGCCGGAAAACGGCGCGCCAGTTCAGCCAGCCGCGTGCGGGCTTCGGCAGTCGGGTAAGGCACGATGGCTTGCGCGCCGAAGAACTCCGAGCGCGTAAACAACGCGGCTTCGATTTGCGCGGCGCGTTCAGACTGCTGGCTGCCTGTGGTTTCGGCGGCGCGCTGCGGTTGAATCGCTGAGAACGTTACCGCCAATGCAATTACAGTCAGTGTTGTCCATTTTGCTGATTTGAACTTTGGCCAATTTTTCATTTCTTTCCCTTTCTCGCTTCACCGCCCAATAACTGAAACCATCACATCCACGCTGGCTTGGTTGTGCGCGAAGTCTTCGGCGGAAACCGTCAGCGCGTATTGCCCCGAAGCCAATCCGGCAGGCACGCGCAATCGGCCAATGCTTGCCTTCTCTTTCTCCGACCACGCCAGCGACACGGGCTGTGCGCCGTAAAGTTTCGCGACCAATCGCACGGTGTCTTTGTCGGCATTTACTTTGACCAGCACTTCATCGCCCGCGCGCACCGTTTGCGAATCAACGCGGGCGGCCAGCTTCGGCGCGTGGCTGTCAATAACGAAGCTTTTTTCTTCCTGATAACCGTTGCCTTGTTTGTCCGTCATCAACAAACGACAGCGATAAGTTCCATCCGGCATCCAGGCTGGCGCTAAAAATCTGGCCTGCCAGACGCCTTCGCCGGGCAGGAACTTCAGCGGCAGGGTTTCGCCGAAGGGCAACACGGCGAAGACTTCTTTGATGGCCGGATCGGTTTTGACGCGAATGACCGGATCGCCCGGCTGAATTACGCGCGGGCGCAGCAGCGAACGCGGCGCGGCCAGAAAGGCTGTGTAAGGCGTGACGAATTTGTACTTCTGCGACAGGCGGATAATTTCGGCGATGTAATCCTCGCGCTCGCCGTTCAGGTTCATTTCGTAAAGCAAAGCATCCACGCGCGCCCGAGCCCACACGCGCGGCAAGTGTTCGTGCGCCGTTTCAAGCTCCGGCAGCGTGACGCGACGCGCCAGCGCAAAGCCTTGCTCGCCGAACTTGCCTTGAATTTTCACTTCGGCGTTTTGTTGCGGCGTTTTATAGCGCCCGACAAAGGCTACGCTCGCGCCGTCGAAGCTGTGTTGCGATTGCGCGGGTGATTGCACCGAGTAAACCTGCGAGAAGTTAGCGGCACTGGCAGCGACGAATTTCAAATCATCAATGTCGGCACTGCCGATTTGCGCGAAGATCAGTTTCAGTTGCGCCGAGATGTCTTCGGTTTCGCGCGCCTGGGCGAAGTAGCCTTTGCATTTTTGCGTCAGCGTTTCCAGCAGGTTTCGATTTGTATCGCTGCCGAGGCCCAACGCATACAACCGCGTTTTTTGCGCCGCGCCGGAGTTATTCGCCGCGTCGAAAGCTTGCGCGATGAGTTTGATGCTGACGGTTTTCAGCGTCGGGTTGGCGTCGGAAATCAGCACGATGCTGTGTTCGCCTGCTGGAAAGCCGCTCGCGAGTTTGACGCTTTCGAGCAACGCCTGATTCAAATCCGTGCCGCCGCCCAGCATCGAAGTCTTGACGAAAGCCAACGCGCGTTCGACGTTTTCCGCCGTCGCCGGCAGCGGCGCGGACGCAACCGGCGTGAAAGCGTCATTGAACAGCGCCAGATTGAAATGATCCTGCGGCGTCAGGCTGTGCAGAAAAAAGTCCACGGCTTCGACTGCGCGCGACAGCTTTTCGCCGTGCATCGAAAGCGAAGTGTCGAGCAGCAGCAGCACATTGCGCGGGCTTTGCTTACTGGTCGCGGCACTGACTTGGTTGTTGAAAATTGCGCGCGCTTCAAAGTAGCCGGCCGGGTTATTGATTTCGAGCGAAGGATCGCGCAGGTCATACGCCGAAATGCGTTCCGGCGCGCGATGGGCGATGAACGACAGTGCGCTTTGCTCGACGTTGATCGAGTATTCCAACGAAAAGTCTTCTTTCAGTTCCAGGTTGTTGGCTGAGAATTCATACTCCTGCTCGCTTGCCGATTGCTTGACCGGCTTCATCGCGTAAGCGCCGGCAAAACGCAGCGGCGAAATCGGCGCATCGCTCAGCACCTGAACGCGCAATGAAAATTCGCCTACGCGCTGCGGCTGCCCGAACGAAGGCTTGAGCGGAAAGCTGAAACGCGACCCCAGGTTTTCGACCGGCAGCATTTCCGTGTATTCCAGTTCAACGCGCTTCGTGCCGTAGGCCGGAATCGGAAAGACCTTGGCCGAAAAAGCCGACGCGCCGCCGTGTTCGTCGTCCTGTTGCAACAAGCCTGGATCAGTCACTTGGGCTTTGATCTGTTCGTAAAGCTGATTGGCGCGGCGCTTTTCCAGAATCACGCCGGGCAAACGCAAATCGCCGTCCCACACGGCGAAATCCGCGATGGACGATTGCGGCGGCAAAGCAAACAGGTATTTGCCTTCGAGCGTCTGGTTTTGATGATTGTCGAAAATTTGCAACACGCGAACGTGGGCATGCTGATTGTCAATCTTCACATCCACTTTCATCACGGGCAGCGACAGAATGGCGTCATCCGGCGTGTTTTTGATCGTTGTCGGAATCAACACGCCGGATTGCGCGCGGCTACGAGCAAGCGGGAGGCCGAACGCGAGCAGCGCAAGCATTGCCGCCGCGCAGACGGCAAACGCCCCAACTCGAAATAGACTTTGTTGTTTGGAAGTGTTATTCATTTTTTCGCCACCCCAAATTCTCAGCAGGAAAAACAGCCACGATGAACATCATCAATACGGAAGTTCGTGAGATGCAGCAGCAGTTTTCGGAAATGCGGGATCGTATGAGTAAGTTTGAAGGACAAGTTGAAGAGCTTCGGCGTGTCGTCACGGAAGCGAGCCGTCAGACCGTTTGGCAATTGATTGTCTTCACCTTGACGATTGTGGCCGCCGTACTCGGCGGCATTAAATTTCAAACCGACGCGCTGAGAAACGAATCCAACGCCAGATTCGATGCGATTGAAAAACGCATTGAACAAAGCGAACGCAATATGAACGCCCGCTTCGAGGATTTGAAACAAGTGGTTTTGTCTCAACGCAAGCAGGCAAACGAACCGCAAGCTTCGCCGAAGTAAGTCACGCAAGGAGGCACGCAAAATGGAACAGGCAACCGGAAACCAACAGCCCTCCGAACAAGAGCAAATCGCCGCGCTGGCAAAGCAGATGGAGGAAATGCGCCAACACATGCTTCGCC
>CAZRXE010000668.1:0-5711 GCA_964603695.1 uncultured Heliomicrobium sp. | reverse complement strand
CGAAGCCGAAATCGGCGGCAAACGACCCACGTTTTGGAAGGTGTTCGATGACGACTTTCCGAATTTTGAGCGCGTGGACATGTTGCTGTCGTGGCTGGAACTGCCGCGCGCGCAGCGTCCGACGCTGATGACTCTGTATTACAGCGACGTGGATCACGGCGGCCACGACGCCGGGCCGGATTCGGAAAACGTTCGGCAGGCGATTGCCCGCGTGGATGCCGCGCTCAGCCGTTTGGTCGAAGGATTGAAAGCGCGCGGCATTTTCAATCGCGTCAATCTCATCATCGTTTCCGATCACGGCATGGCGCGCATTGATCCGGCGCAAACCGTTCTGCTCGATGATTACTTCGACACCAGCCAGGCGCGGCAAGTCGCCTGGAACAGCGCGATGGTGCATATCTTCTCGAAGTCCGGCATGGAAGATTCGATTTATACGTCGCTGAAAGCCAAAGCGCCGCACGTCGGCGTCTATCGCAAACAGGAACTCCCGGCGCGTTTTCATTACGGCAGCAGTTCGCGCATCGGCGACATAGTCGTTTTGGCGGATGAAGGCTGGGGATTGAGCAGTCGCGGACGCTACAAACCACCGACGCCTTCCGCCGATGGTAGCATCAGTTATCGCGGCGGACATGGATTCGACAATCAACTGGAATCCATGCGGGCGCTGTTTGTCGCGCACGGGCCGGCCTTCAAACAAGCGCGCGTAATCGAACCGTTCGCGAACGTGGATGTTTATAACGTGATGGCCAGGATTTTGAAGCTCAAGCCCGCGCCCAATGACGGAAACAGGGCCACGCTGAAAACGGTTTTGCGCTGAGCGCCTTCTGAGGCTGTGAGAGGCGTCAGCAAACGGCCTGTTTGCTGACGCGCAATTCTGCAAACTATTTCGACTCTTTGTTCAGAACGGCGAGACGCGCGGTCAAACGCCCGCCTTCGTGGCAATTCAGGCAGGTGATGCTGGTGGTTTCCACCGACTTCGGATTTTCTTTCCAGCGTTTGGCCGCCGTTTCGTAAGGAGTGTCGCGCATCACGACCAGAATTTTATCCAGGTATTGATTGGCTTCATCGGTTTTGCCAAGGCGCATGGCGGATTGCGCCAGCCCGCCCAGCACTTCGCCTCTGAAATGCACAGGGAATTTCTCTATTCCCGCGCCCTGCTGTTTCCACAAAATTTTGAACGCAGTGTATGCCCGTTCCCAGGCGGCGGTGCGATATTCCTTTGGCAGTTGATCGGCGTGCAGGACGTAGCTGCCGCCTTCCACTGCGGCCACGCCGCCGCCTTCCGGTTGGATTTGGCGCGCTTGCGCAAACAGATCCTGCGCCTGTTGGTATTTTTGTTTGAACTCTTCGGGCTGTTTGTTTTCCGCCGCGCGGACGGCGCGGTGCAGTGTTGCGCCGCCTTTCCAGGCCAGCAGGTCGGCTTTGGCATCAGGACGTTTTTCCAATAGTCGTTCGATGTTCTTTTCGCCTCTGGCAAAGCGCGTCATGTCGCCGTTCAGAAAGCCCGCGAAAATGTCTTCGCGCACCAGCGTGTGAATCGTCAGCCGCGAATCATCAAGCGGCGGTTCGGGCGATTGCGAAGCCACGGCGAAGACCGTCAACATTGCCAACACAAGAATTGCCTTGATCGTGTTCACTACTTTTTCCTCCGTTGTTGTTTGCCGTCAGTTTGAAACCTTTACTTCTTATTCAGCTCGGCGAAGTCTACGACTTTCGGAAACAGATTGTTCGTATTGGCCATTCCGACAAAAACGATCAGCGCCTCCATTGTCATTGGCTGAAAGATTTGCTGAAAGTTCATCGGCGGATTTCTACTGCCGTTTCTTGTTCGTGAAGCGCCGGAATTTTGCCGGAAGCAGGCAATTCTTTTTTGGCCAGAATCCGCTCGGCGCGTTCCGCGTCGAATTCGCCTTCCCAGCGAGCGATGACGACGGTGGCCACGCCGTTACCGATCAAATTGGTGATGGCGCGGGCTTCGGACATAAAACGATCAATCCCCAGCAACAAGGTCAATCCGGCGACCGGAATGGTTCCGGTGGATGACAGCGTCGCCGCCAGCGTGATGAATCCGCCGCCGGTGACTGCCGCCGCGCCTTTGGAAGTCAGCAGCAGCACGCCCAGAATGCCCAACTCCTGCGTCAGCGTCAGCGGCGTGTTTGTCGCCTGCGCCACGAAAAGCGCCGCGATGGTCAGGTAAATCGAAGTGCCGTCCAGATTGAATGAATAGCCTGTGGGAATAACCAAACCGACGACGGATTTCGTGCAGCCCAGATGTTCCAGCTTCTGCATCATGCGCGGCAAGGCCGATTCCGAAGACGATGTGCCGAGCACGATCAAAATCTCTTCGCGGATGTAGCGCAGAAACTTCCACAGGCTGAAACCGTTCGCTCGTGCGATCAGTCCCAGCACGACAAAGATGAACAGAAAACAGGTGACGTAAACGCAGAGCATCACCTTCATCAACGGCAGCAAGGTTCCGATGCCGTATTTGCCGATGGTGAAGGCCATTGCGCCGAACGCGCCCAACGGCGCGATTTTCATGACCATGGCGATGATGCCGAAAAACGTCTGGCTGAGTTTGTCCAGCAGATCAAGCACCATTTGCCCGCGCCCGCCCATTGCCGTCAACGCCACGCCGAACAACACCGCCACCAGCAAAACCTGCAAAATCTCGCCCTGCGCAAACGCGCCGATGATCGTGTCCGGGATGATGTGCAGGAAGAAATCCACAGTAGTTTGCGCTTTTGCCGTCGTCGCGTATTGTTCGACGCCTTTCATATCCAGCGTGGAAGCGTTGGCATTGATGCCCACGCCAGGATGAAACAGCTTGACGACTACCAAACCAATGACCAGCGCCAGCGTCGTGACGACTTCAAAATACAACAGCGATTTCAGGCCCACGCGGCCCAGCTTTTTCAAATCGCCGATAGTGGCGATGCCCACGACCACCGTCAAAAAAATGATCGGCGCGATCAGCATTTTGATGAGTTTGATGAAGCCGTCGCCGAAAGGCTTCATCTTCGTGGCCAGGGAAGGGAAGAAAAATCCTAGCGAAGCGCCGATGGCGATGGCTACCAGCACCTGAAAATACAGGTGCTGGTAGATTTTTTTCGGCGCGTCGGGGTGAGAAGCGATGTCGTTAAGATTCATGTGGGATCAGTTCGAGAACGCGTCAAGGCCGGTCAGGTGTTTGCCGATGACTAGCATGTGGACTTCGTTAGTGCCTTCGTAGGTGTAGACAGATTCGATGTTGCACATATGCCGCATGATCGGATATTCGCCGACGATGCCGTTGCCGCCCAAAATCGTCCGGGCGATTTGCGCGCATTCGCGGGCGACAGCGACGTTGTTCATCTTGCCCATCGAAACATGAACCGGTTCCATCTCGCCGGCATCCTTCATCCGTCCCAACCGCAAGGCCAGCAACTGTCCTTTGCTGATTTCCGTGAACATGCGAACCAGCTTTTCCTGCGTCAATTGGAATGCGGCAATCGGGCGATTGAACTGAACGCGCTGTTTGGCGTAATCCACCGCCGTCGTCAAACAGGAAATCGCAGCGCCCAGCGCGCCCCAGGCAATGCCGTAACGCGCCTGCGTCAGGCACATCAGCGGGCTTTTCAAACCGCCGCTCAGCGGCAACAGGTTTTCTTCAGGGATCAGACAATCCTGAAAGAATAATTCCGAAGTCACCGAAGCGCGCAAACTGAGTTTGTGTTTGACTTCGGGAGCGGTGAAACCGGGCGTGCCTTTTTCGACGATGAAGCCACGAATTTTGTCGTTGTCGTCGGTCTTGGCCCAGACGATGGCGATGTCGGCAATCGTGCCGTTGGTGATCCAGGCTTTGCTACCGTTGAGCAGCCAGCCGTCTTTGGTACGCACGGCGCGCGTGCGCATGCTGCCCGGATCGGAACCGGAATTCGGTTCGGTCAAACCGAAACAACCGATGATTTCGCCCGCCGCCATCTTCGGCAGGTACTTTTGTTTCTGCTCTTCGCTGCCGAAAGCGAAAATCGGATACATGCACAGCGAGCTTTGCACCGACACGAAACTGCGAATGCCGGAATCGCCCGCTTCCAATTCCTGACAGATCAGGCCATAACTAACGCTGCTGACTCCCGCCCCGCCGTAAGTTTCCGGCAAGGTCGAACCAAACAAGCCGAGCTTTGCCATTTCAGGAACCAGTTCCGCCGGAAAACGGCCTTCTTCAAAACATTCGGCAATGATGGGATTGACGCGGTCGTGGACAAATGACTGCACCGAATCGCGAACCAGCTTTTCTTCGTCGGAAAGCAATGAATCCAGTTTGAAAAAATCCATGTTGGCTGACGCCATAATTGAACTCCTTTGAATGAATGGAAATGAAAAACGTCCCTCGGGTTGGACTTAATAGCACACCCAGGCGTGAAGGACGAGAGCCGCACGATCAATCATTAGGATGCTTGCAGGACAAGGAAAAGGTCCCTCTACGCAATAGTCCGGGAGCCTTCTGCTGCGTATAATCCGCGCCGTCTGTAACACGAGTTTGGACAAAGTTAGTTTGAGATGATGCTTTCTGTTACTCAACATCATCGGTCAATTCCGCCGTTTAAGTCCCGAAATCGCCCCTCAGGCGGTTTTTCGATTGAGCTTGAACCGCTTTCGAGACCTGACTTTTGTCCTCGCCACTCGTCCCGGCGACTTTCCGCGTGTTTTGGGTTGAGGCTTGCTTCAGCCAAAACCCATCAAAAGTCTGCTCGTTATCCGTTTGGTCGCTCCCATAGTCAATTGGCTGCTTCGCCACCAACCATGAAGCTTTTCAGTGCGGGCTTTGGCCAAATCACTCAGCCCCCACAACAGCCAAAAGGCTGTCGCCACCAACTCCACCCAGACTTGCACGCGCCCTTCGGCGGCCTGGCCGTTGAATTGGCCGCAGGTCACTCCCAATTCACCTTTCAAAAAGCGGATGCTATGTTCAATGCTGAAGCATTCGTCGTAGATCGCTTCGGCCTGGCGCGGCGTTGGCATTTCGGTCTGGCAGGCTGCGGGAACCCGGATCAGCCAAAGCGGGCGTTTGTAGCGCCTCTTACCATTCGCCTTGTACTCGATGACGCGGTACATAAAGAGCCTTTGTTCTGGCCATTGTCTCATTCGCACACAGTCTCAACGGCAGACTTCGATCCGCCCGCCGCCCTCAAGTTGCCATCACTCCGCATTCGTGAACGGGTTTGAGAAGGGGGCCACCGTGTATTGCGCATCCACGGCCAGCACCTGCTCCTCAGACCAGCCGTGTTGTTTGACGAATTGCTTGATCTGTTCTACGCCGAAACTCACAGGATCACGGTGGGGACTGAACCAGGCAATCTCCAACGGCAGCGTCCAACTGCCCTTCCCAACGCGCTCGCTCAGCAGAGACAATCCGTGACCGGGCTTCATCCAGTCCGCGCCGTGGACATAGCGGCCTTTCAAGCGGTTGGGTCGAAGATCTCTATAACAAAATCAAAGTGCTCAAACGACGCTGTTACGGCTTGAGCAACATTGGCAATCTCTTCCGCCGCATTTGCCTTGATCTGAAAGGACGTGCCAGGGTCTATTCATTTTCGGCCACAGAGACCACCGAGAACACAAAGGTATTGGGTTTTCTCCGTTTTCTGCGGTGCCCTCTGTGGTTAAATCTGGAGAATGAATAGACCCTGAGGATGTGCGGCCTTCGCATAAGGATGCTACAAGATGTG
>CAZRXE010000667.1:0-4790 GCA_964603695.1 uncultured Heliomicrobium sp. | reverse complement strand
CGGCGTGGGCCAACGCGCCGGCGACCGCGGTTTGATGTGGATGCCGAACGGCAATTTGATTTTCGTTTCGCGTGCCAGCGGCAGCCTGGATTTATGGCGGATGGATCAAAACGGCAAGAACCAGCAACAACTGACCACGCCCGAAACCCGCGCCGAAACTTATCCGGCAGTGTCGCCCGATGGTCGTTACGTTGTGTTCTCTTCAAACCGCACGGGCAATTCCAACATTTACCGGTTGGACCTCGCCAACGGCGAACAGGTTCAATTGACCAAAGGAACCAGCGAAGAGTTTCCGACCATCACGCCTGATGGCAAATTCGTGATTTACACACTGACCAGTTCATCCAAATTCACGTTGTGGAAAGTTCCGATAGATGGCGGTGAGCCTGTGCAATTGACAGATAAACTGTCCCAATGGCCAGTAGTTTCACCGGACGGCCAACATCTCGCATGTTGGTATCGGCAGGAAGTGAACGCGCCGTGGCAAATTGCGATTCTGCCGATTGCCGACGGCCAGCCCGAAAAGCTGCCCGAAAAACTTTTTGACATGCCGGCCACCGCCGACTGGGCGATTCCCATTCGCTGGACGCCGGATGGCAAGGGGCTGGGCTTCGTGGACACGCGCAGCGGCGTTTCCAATCTGTGGATGCTGCCGCTGGAAGGCGGCGAGGCGAAACAGTTGACCAATTTTTCCGCCGATCAAATCCTGTGGTTCGACTGGTCGCGCGACGGCAAACAACTGGCCTGCTCGCGCGGTAGAGTCACCAACGACGTCGTCCTCATCGAATTCAAATAGTTTTGGAGTGCTGCGCCATAGCCGCAGCACTCCAAAGTCTTCCGCACTTTTATGAGTACATTCACCCATCTGACCGCCCTCGTCACCGGCGGTGCGAGCGGCATCGGTCTGGCCACAGCGCAACTACTGTATCAACGCGGCGCGCGCGTCGCCTTTGTTGATGTTGCTGACGTGCAAGCCGATCCCGGCGCGATTGCCGATCAAGACAACCGCGCGATTTTCATTCAAGCCAATCTGGCCCAACCGGAAGAAGCCGAGCGCGCCGTGGCGCAAACAATTGAAGCCTTCGGTGCGCTCAACGCCGTCGTCAACAGCGCGGGCATTCAACGCTACGGCAATGTCGAGCAGACTTCGCCGGAACTGTGGCGCGAAGTGTTGGACGTGAATCTGACTGCGGCTTTTCTGGTGTCGCGCGCGGCCATCCCGCACCTGCGGCAAAGCGGCGGCGGTTCCATTGTTCATGTCGGTTCGGTGCAATCTCACTTGGCGCAGCGCGGCGCGGCGGCTTATGTCGTCAGCAAACACGCCTTGCTCGGATTGACGCGCGCGATGGCCGTGGATTACGCCCCGGAAAGAATCCGCGTCAATTGCGTCTGCCCCGGCACAGTGGATACGCCTATGTTCCGCTGGTCTGCTTCGCTCGACGCCAATCCGGACGCCGTCGTCAAAGCCTGCGAAGCCATGCATCCGCTCGGTCGCATCTCCCAGCCAAACGAAACCGCCGAAGTCATAGCCTTTTTGCTGACCGATGCCGCCTCCTTCGTCACCGGCGCGGCCATTGACGTGGACGGCGGCGTCCGCGCTTTCGTCGGCGGCGCGCCAAAAACGGACTGATTCCCGTCAACAAACTCGCCAGCCCAAAATTTTTAGCCTGTGCTGACCGGCAAGACGAATTTTTCCGGTCACAAATCGCGCGGCTTTGCCACATAGCACTGAAGTCACCAAACAATCTGACCCTGGTTTGCTGAAAAGTAGCAGCGACTTGAGCAGGCGTTCGCCTGGAAGCGCGCGCCGTGTGCGCTCACCTGGTTTATGCACAAGACTCAATCTGTTGTCACCGAACTTTCCGCGCGGGAGAGGACGGGTAGTTTTGTCTCAAAAACGAATTTTCCATTCTCGGAAGGAGTGCTTATGAAAATCACTAATCAAAGACGCGGGTATTTGCTCGCGGCTGTGGCCTTGGCAGTCGTCGCTTTGGGCTGGATCGGGTTCAGGAGTTTCAGGAACCCAACGCACGCAACTGCCGAAAGCGCCGCCTTGCGCGGCGAGGAAGCGATTCGGCATCTGAAAGAACAAGGCAGTTACGATTCGCTGGCCGCCGTGATGGCGGCCACGCAATACCATTTTGAGTGGTGGGAGCGGCAGGCGATGCCGAAATCGCCGGCGACTTTCTCAGCGGCTTCCGGCGGTGCCTGGCAAGCCTCTAATCCCGCGCAGGGGCTTGATGCCTGGTTCGACGGCAACGGCCTGCTGCTCCTGCCGCGCCAATCGCAACCCGAAAAACCCGATTGGCAACTGGGTCTGGAACTGACCGGCTACGGTTACGGTCAGCGGTTGACGGCGCTCTCGACGGGCGAAATGAAAACCGAAGGCAACCGCATCAACATCCGCAAATCCGCAATCGAAGAATGGTATGTCAACACGCCCGAAGGCCTGGAACAAGGCTTCACGTTGCGCGAACGTCCGGCGGGCGGCGGCAGTGGAGAATCGCTGCGGCTGGCGCTGCGCGTGTCCGGCGAATTGCACGGCGAACTGGCCGCCGGCGGACAAGCCGTCGCGTTCAAGGACGAACAAGGCCAAACCCTGCTCGGTTACGACAAGCTGGCGGCTTGGGACGCCGCTGGAAAAACGCTGCCCGCGACGATGACGCTGAACGGCAGCGACTTGACGCTGGAAGTGGACGACGCAGGCGCGACGTATCCGCTGACGATTGATCCGACGTTCACTCAGCAGGCCAAACTAACGGCCAGCGACGGCGCGGCGGATGATCGTCTGGGAGCCGCCGTTGCCATCAGCGGCAACACTGTAATGATCGGCGCGCCGGATAGCGACATCAGCGGGTTGAACCTGCGCGGCTCGGTTCAGGTGTTTATTCGCAATGGATCAGGTTGGAGCTTCCAGGCACGGCTGGTGGGCGCGTTTACCTCCGGTGGTCGTTTCGGCTCGGCGGTTAGCTTAAGCGGAGACCGGGCAGTGATCGGCGAACCGTTTTACACAGGCACAAACGCGTCTCAGGGCGCGGCGTATGTCTTCACCCGCTCAAACGGTTTGTGGACACAGCAAAGTTTATTGACCGCGTCCGATCCGTCCGTGAACGACAATTTCGGGCGCGCCGTGGCCATTGAATCAACGCGAATTCTGGTGGGCGCAACCGGCTTGGGACAAACGACGGTCAGCGGCGCGGCTTATGTCTTTCAATTCAACGGCACGACCTGGGTGCAGGAGCAAAAACTGACGCCCAATGACGGCGCGGCTGGCGATTTGTTCGGCTGGTCTGTAGCGCTCAGCGGGACCACCGCTGTGATCGGCTCGCTCAGTGACGACATCGGCGCGAACGTCGCCCAAGGTTCGGCTTACGTCTTTTTGCGCAGCGGCGCGACCTGGAGCCAGCAGGCCAAGCTGATTGCCAGTGACGGCGCGGCCAGTAATTTTCTGGGTTGGTCAGTGGCGGTCAGCGGCAACACCGCGCTGGTCGGCGCTCACGTCATCGGTCAGCCTGGGCCGACGGGCAATGTTTATGTATTCACGCGCAGTGGCGTTACCTGGACGCAACAGCAAAAACTGATAGGCAGCGACAGTGCGGGCGGCGATGGTTTCGGTTATTCAGTGGCGCTGTTTGGCGATCAGGCGATCATCGGCGCGCCGTATCACAACCTCAACGGCAATAACGATCAGGGCGCGGTTTATTCTTTCACGCGCACGGCCAACGTTTGGACGCAGCAGCAGAAATTCACGTCCACGGATGCCGGTGGCGGCAAAGCCGTCGGCACAGCCGTCGCGCTGAGCGGCGAAACCGTCATTGCTGGCGCGGCAGGCGACGACATCGGCGCAAATTCCAATCAAGGCTCGGCTTACATTTTCAGCACAGCTTTTCCGAACCAAACCAAAGTGCTGGCCAGCAATGGCGCAACCGAGGACAACTTCGGTCTTTCGGTAGCGGTGGACGGCGACACGGCCATCGTTGGCGCGCCTGGCTCGTTCGTGCCAGCCAGCCAGACGGGAAGGGCTTTCATCTTCATTCGCAGCGGGAATAATTGGACGCAGCAACAAATCCTGACCGCGCCTGACGGTGCCGCAGGAGATATGTTCGGTTCGAGCGTGGCGGTCAGCGGCGACACCGTTTTGATTGGCGCGCCTGGCGATCAGATCGGGGCCAATATCGTGCAAGGCTCGGCTTATGTCTTTACGCGGAGCGGCGTGGTCTGGTCGTTTCAACAGAAGTTGACGGCCGGCGACGGCATTGCCATACAGGTTTTCGGGGCTTCCGTTTCGCTGATTGGAAATCTTGCTTTGATTGGAGCGCCCGGTTCCGAAGGCGTCACTGCTAGTTATGCAGGGGCGGCCTACACCTTCACGCGCTCCGGCTCCATTTGGACGCAGCAACAAAAGCTGACCTCTGGTGATGGACTGGGCGGCGACCGGTTCGGGAGTTCAGTGTCGCTCAGCGGCCTGTTGGCGGCGATTGGCGCGGAGGCGGACGATTTTCCCGGCGCGAACGCTCAAGGTTCCGCATACATCTTCGAGCAGCTTGCCGGAGTCTGGACGCAGCGGGCGAAACTGGCTGCCAGCGACGGCGGCGCAAGCGATTTCTTCGGCAGCGCCGTGGCGATTGGCGGCACGCCCGTGACTGTGCTGGTCGGCGCGCCGATAGACACGGTGGCGGGACAGATTCAGCGGGGTTCGGCATACATCTTCACCGGCAGCGGAACCGTCTGGACGCAGCAACAGAAACTGACGGCCAGTGACGGCGCGGCAGATGATTTTTTCGGTCAGA
>CAZRXE010000666.1:0-1558 GCA_964603695.1 uncultured Heliomicrobium sp. | reverse complement strand
GTTTACGCCGACGTGGACGGCAACATCGGTTGGGTGGCCGCCGGAATGACGCCCGTGCGCAAAGGTTGGTCGGGCTTAATTCCAGTGCCCGGCAACGGCCAATACGAATGGCAAGGTTTTTTGCCGCTCAAGGATTTGCCGCAAAGCTACAACCCCGGCAAACACTTCATCGCCACGGCCAACCACAACATTTTGCCGCCGGGTTATGACAAGGAGCTTGGTTACGAATGGGCAAATCCGACGCGCTTTTTGCGCATTGCGCAGGTGCTGGGCACGGCCAAAGATAAATTGACCGTGGAAGATTTTCAGAAGCTTCAGCACGACGAGGTTTCGCTCAACGCCCGCGCGCTGATGGCAACGCTCGCCGAAGCCAAAAACGCTCCGGCGGAGTTGCAACCGTTTGTCCAACTGCTGACCAAGTGGAATTGGCAATTGAACAAAGATTCCGCAGCAGCGGCACTTTACGAAATCTGGTTGCCCAAACTTGCGCCGGTGGTCTTCAAACCGCACGTTCCCGAAAAAGCCTGGGCTTCCGTCAGCAGAGGCATACAGCCCGGCAAAACGATTGCGGCGCTGCGAACGGCTTCACCGCAATGGTTCGGCAAGGACGCTGTTGCCAATCGCGATGCGCTACTCTGGAAAACACTGGCCGACGCAGTGATTGATGCACAAAAATTGCTCGGCAACGATCCGGCCAATTGGCGCTGGGGCAAACTGCACGTCGCGCCATTCACGCATCCTCTTTCGATCAATGCCGAACAAAAGAGTTTCTTCAATCTTCCCGCAGCCGAACGCGGCGGCGATGCCAATACAGTGTTTGCCACTGGCGGCGGGCCGGGTTTTCGGCAAACTCACGGCGCATCATTCCGCGAAATTCTGGATATGGCGGATTGGGATCGTTCGGTGGGGACGAACGTGCCTGGGCAATCGGCGCAACTCGGAAGCAAACATTACGGAGACCTGTTGCCGATGTGGGCGGACGGCAAATACTTTCCGCTGCTTTACAACAAATCCAAAATCGAAGCGGCAGTCAATGACCGACTAACATTGGAGCCGAAATAAGGGTAAATGGGAGAGCAAGGTGAATAAACCTTTGGGAATTGAATGAAAAATCTCTCGTCAACCGTAACACTCAACGACTCTGGCTGACAGGTCGGACTGGTTGAACAGGGAAATTTGTACGGTATCGGTTCGTTGCCCGAAGATGCGATGCTGGCGGCGAAAGTCCAACGACTCGGTCAACGGGGGGCAATCCTGAACCCTAATCCGGGCGCATCGGCCAACGCCGGCGCATTCAATGACGGGCATAACCTACAGGCGCTGAACCTGACCAACGACAGCTAAGTGATTCTGATCTTCCGGCCAGGACTTTAGATTGAATCAACGATCTGCGATTGCGAAAGTAACGCAATCCTTTTCCAGGGCGAAGAGTCCGACTCTTCGCCCTTTTTATTTCAGCAATTCTCAATTTGTACAGCGGACTCCCAGTCCGCTGTACATCGCCAAATTGAGAATTGCTGTTTTTATTTTTGATTCAGCCCGATGTCGCGATGACGAT
>CAZRXE010000665.1:0-1707 GCA_964603695.1 uncultured Heliomicrobium sp. | reverse complement strand
CGGACTGCATGGCACCGGCGGGCGCTGGGCTGGCCGGTTCTTCGGCGCTGAACATCGCCGTTTGCGGCGCGCTTAACAAACTGGTTGGCGACCGTTACCCGACTGAGCGTT
This sequence comes from uncultured Heliomicrobium sp., assembly GCA_964603695.1. Taxonomy (GTDB): domain Bacteria; phylum Acidobacteriota; class Blastocatellia; order RBC074; family RBC074; genus RBC074. Next base: position 1,596 of record CAZRXE010000665.1, on the reverse strand, counting down.
TGCCTTTCATCGCCATCAACGTTGAAACGCAAGTCTTGAAAGTTCCCGCTGGCTATCAGGATTACTTCCCGGCGGTCTATGGCCGTGTGTCGCGCGTCAAACTGGATGTGGAAGGCGTCGCGCGCGAAGAGGTCAAAACGAACCTGGACGAATTGGAAAGCCGCGTGGCGCTGTGCTTCACCGGCGCGCCGCGCAATTCAGGCATTAACAATTGGGAGATGTACAAGAAACACATTGACGGCGACGCGGATGTCTTCCAACGCTTCGACCGCATTCGCGACACAGCCTTGAAAATTGACGAAGCCTTGTCGGCCAACGCTTTCGACAATGTCGGCGCGATTTTCGCCGAAGAATGGGCCAGTCGTCGCGAACTCGTTCCCACCATCACCACGCCTTTCATTGACGAACTGATTGCCATCGCCAAACAACACGGCGGAGAAGCCGCCAAAGTCTGCGGTGCAGGCGGTGGCGGATGTGTGGCGTTTTATTGCCGACCCGGACGCAAGGCCGATGTGGAAGCCGCGCTCCGTCAGGCCGGCGGCCACGTCATTCCTTACCGCATCGCTCGCGAAGGCTTGACCGTGACGCAAAGATAATTCGAGAAGGGGAAAACGTCCTCGTCATTTGACGACGACGTTTTCCAGTCTCCAATAACCCACGCCGACCACCAGCGTCGCTTGAATCCTGTCGTCTTTCTTCAGCTTGTTAAGCATCTTTTCGTCCGGCAACGAAAAAGGCATGGTCATCGCTTCCATGTAGCCTTTGATCTCCTCGTGTTCGAGCAGCACCTGTTTCAAGTCGCGTTCGATTGAAAGCACTTTTCCATTCAGCGTGTAGCGGCGTTCAGCTTCGGGCGTTGCGCTGGGCTTCACCGATGGCGAAGCTTTGGCAAGTAAATTGTCGCCGCCTGAAGCACGTGAAAGTTGTTTGACGAAAAGCGCAATTCGCCAAATGGATTCGTCGCTGATTCGGCTTTTGAACGCGGGCATGCCGCCGGCGCTGATGCCGTCGCGAATGAACGAGTAGATTTCCCCTTCACTCAGCGCGCCAATTTTCGAGCCGGTCAAATCTGCAGGTTTGGTCGTCATTGCCGCCGCAAAATCCGTTTGCGCCTTGCCGTTTTCGCCGTGACAGGCAGCGCATCGCTGCAAAAACTGAGCTTTCCCGGCATCCAGCGCTTCCGGTGTCGCCGCCATCGGCGCTTTCAATTGACTCGCTTCGGCAGACGCCGGAACCGCTTTGGGCGGCGCGTCATTGCCGGCGTCAAAATAAACCAGATACCGCCGGCTGACTTCCGAAGGCAACAAAACCTGATTGCCGTCTTTGGCGGTCAGCCGTGAAATGCTGCGTTTGATCCAATTGCCGCGTGCGTCGAATTCATACTGTAAGCGAAGTTCAGCGATGTTTTGTCCGTTTGCCTGAGCGCCTTTTTCAACGACATTGCCTTTGTCGTCGTGCTGAACGTATTTCTTCGTCGCGCTGTCGAGTTTGAAAAGGCCTTTGCCGGCTGGATCGAAAAACGCTTCGTGCTGGGTGATCGCATAACCGTTCGACATCGCCACGCGAAACGGCGTTTGCGAAATTCGTTTGCCTGCC
>CAZRXE010000664.1:0-7064 GCA_964603695.1 uncultured Heliomicrobium sp. | reverse complement strand
GTTCCTGTCCGGCGACGGCCAGACCTGTGTCATCGCCGCCGGGTTTTTCCGCGTGACGGATGAGCAGAATGGTTGTGTTTTTAGGCATGGAATCTCCTTCAATTAAGAGTGCGCCGCTTGCGCCTTGCGGTAGCCGGCGTGCGCCGTGCGCGAATGCGGGTGAGTGAGCGGCAGCTTCTGGCCGACAGTGAGCTTCACCGGGTGGGAGTCGTGTACGTAATGAACCACCACGCCGCCTTTGTTTGTCTTGTCAGGGTCTGGGCTGACGGCCACGGTGCCGGTCGTGCCGGCCCACATATCGAAGCGTTCCCAATCGCAGGTGGCCTGGGCGGCGAAGATCGGGAAAGGGATGTTGTGGATGCCGACGGCTTCGTGGCCGTTGGCGTCGGGCGTATGTTGCGATTGATGGCCGATATGGTGCGCGCGACAGAGCTTGACGTTGGCGTTCATCTGACTGTCCACCCAGGCCATCACGTCCTCGGTCGTCTTGATGTCCTTGTCATATTTGACCAGCTTGGCGTCGGCCAGTTGCTTGATGTAAGCCGCGATCTTTTGCGGGTTTGCGCCAAATCCCATGGACCATTCCATCGGAAACAGATTGAAGCCGACCAGCACCTGACCTACGTAAAGGCCGCCGCCGTGATGATCTTCGAAGCCTTTGGCGTTGCCGGGCGCTTCCGGGTGCGACAAATCCACGGGACCGCCGCAGATGCAACAGCCGCCTGCCGCCTGCCCCATCAGCCACTTGCGGCTCTTCAAATACTCCGGCGAATCCGTGCGCTCCGGATGGTCAGCGGTAAACACTTCCACGTTATCGCCAATTTTTTCCTTGGGCATAAGTTTTCTCCTTGATGTGTGATGAACCAACCTTGTTGAAATTCGGGTTTCAACTGCTAAACCGTAAGGGCCGGCTGAAATCCCTCACGCCGCGCGAAAAAAATCGGCACCCAAGACAATTTTTTTGCGGCAGGCTGAAAAAGTGGCGAGATGCGGACGGCGGCACCTGGATTCAGCTTGAAGATTACGCCGCCCAGGAGGGGTAAGTTGAGATTCGACATCCTGAATCGCTGGCGGCAATTGCGAATAGCGGCAATGCTTGCTTATTCGCTTTTCAAGTCCGGTTGAGCAAATGCCTTCCGGTAAAAAGGACTTCACACGCTTTTGCTAAGTCCTTCGCTCAGCCGAAAAATCCCTACCATTTTTTCCCGGGCGTAGCGACGCGGCCAAAGCGAAAACCTATTTTGAACGACCGGTGAAAGAGGCTGCGGGAACCGATCAGGCCGCCCGCGCGCAAACTTGGCTGGAAAAGAAATCGCTGCCGCAAAATCATTTCAATCGACTTTCCTGCAGGGGCTGTCACGCCCGATGAAATTCAGGCAGGCAGGCGGGAGCGCGAGCGGTTTTGCGCGCTCCGTGGTTTCTCAAGGTCGGCTGCGCAGATTCAATTTTTTGATGACCTGTTGCGCAATGTCGCGTCCGGCCCAATCCACATAGACCTGATCGCGCGACGCGCCGAGCGGCGGAACCGGCATGCCATACGGTTGCGTGGGATAGCCAAAGCCGGAACCGGCAATCCGTGCGGTCTTCGGCTCGAACACGGTGTAGCGCATATCCAAACCGTTCATTGTCCCGCCGCCCATTCGGTTGTAAGACAACTCGATCCAGACAACGTAGGTGTTGTCTTCGTCCTTGGCGGATTTCATCGCGTCGCTGCGGTTTTGATTGCGTTCCTGGCGCACTTCGATGGTTTTCAATTCACGGCGGAATTCATTGGCGCAGGCTTCGCGGGCGGTGTCGGCGTAATAGCTGGGAATTTCAAAATCCGGCATGGACATGGAAACCAGAATGGCCGGGCCTTTTTCTTTTTCCTTGGGCTTTTCCGGCGCGATTTCAGGTTCGGCGACGGTGCGGGCTTCGGGTTGATTGACGCCTTGCGGCGGCGGCTGGACTTCGGCTTTTTTCTGTTTGCGCCCGGATTGGGCCAACGCCGACGCTGCCAGCACAAGACCACAAGCCAGGACGATGGCCAGAACTCTTAAGGGATGACGCATAGCTTTTGATCTCCTTCGATTGCGGGTGAAAGTGTCGCACACATTATTGCCCGAACGCCGAAGAGCGCAAGCTTTGCGGGAAAAACGTTTTGCGCTCCAACAAGGCCGGGGCTATGATGCGCGCCGGTTCAAATCCAGGTTTCAACAAATCAATTGATTTCACTTATGTCCACAATTTCCCCGGTCGAAGCAACACGGCCTTTGGCATTGGCGCTGGATGTCGGCACGTCTTCCGTGCGCGCGGTGCTTTATGACTTGCAAGGCCGCACGCTGGAAAACATCGAAGGTCGCACACATTACCAAATGACTGCCACGCAGGATGGCGGCATCGAAATTGAAGCCGACCGCTTGCTCGCGATTCTCGGCCAGACCATTGACGAATGTTTACAGCAGGCGCAGGCCGCCGTTCCAGATTTGGCGCAGGCGATTGCTTGCGTCGGTTACAGTAATTTCTGGCACGCGATGCTCGGTGTAGATGCGGCGGGCGAAGCCGTCACGCCGCTTTATAACTGGAGCGACACGCGCAGCGCCGCCGATGCCAAATCGTTGGCCGAAGAGTTGGGCGCAGACTGGATTCATCAGCGGACGGGCGTTGTGCCGCACGCCAGTTATTACCCGGCCAAGTTGCGCTGGATGAAGCGCACCGATCCGGCGCGGTTTGCCGGCGTGGCGCGGTTCGTTTCGATTGGCGAGTATTTTTATTCCAAAGTCTTTGGCCGATTCGTGTGCGGCATTGGCATGGCGACCGGAACCGGGTTGTTCAATCCGAACAAGAATGATTGGGACGATGAAATGTTAGTGGCCATTGGCTTGCGCCGCGAACAGCTTTCGCCGTTGGCCGATGAGCGCGAAGCCCTGACTGGAATGCTCGCGGAGTTTGCCGCGCGTTGGCCCGCGCTGAAGAACGCCAAATGGATGCCGGCGGTTGGCGACGGCGCTTGCAGCAACATCGGATCGGGTTGTTTCAATCACAGTCTGATCGCCATTAACGTCGGGACTTCAGGCGCGATGCGCGTTTGTTGGCCGGTCGGGCAGGTCGGCATTCCGAAAGGCTTGTGGTTTTATCGAGCCAATCAGCGTTACGGCTTGATCGGCGGCGCACTGTCGAACGCGGGCGATGTCTTCGCCTGGTGCAAACGAACCTTGCGACTGCAAGACGACGAGATCGAAGCGCAACTAGGCGCGATGGAATCCGACGCGCATGGCCTGACCGTACTTCCATTTTTTTCCGGCGAACGCAGCACCGGCTGGCACGATGCAGCGCGGGCATCCTTCCTGGGAATAAATCTGAGCACTGATCCCATTGAAATCCTGCGCGCTTCGATGGAAGCGGTTTGTTATCGCTTTGCGGCAATCTATGACCGATTGCAAGCGGAGCTTTCCGGCGAAACGCGGATCATCGCTTCCGGCGGAGGTATTCTTCATTCAAAAGTCTGGACGCAAATGATGGCGGATGTGATTGGCGTGCCGGTTGTCGCTTCGGCGGTTCCCGAAGCATCCAGCCGGGGCGCTGCGATGCTGGCGCTCGAAGCCTTCGGTTTCATCAAGGAGTTCGGCGAATTGCCGACGCCGCTGGGAGACGTTTTCGACCCGAATGCCGAAAGTCACTCCCGATACTTACAAGGACGAGCGAGGCAGGAAACATTTTATGAGTTGCTGGTGGAGGCGGAGTGATTGCCGGTTTGAGCCGACAAGATTTGTTTATGGATATTCAATGACGGTAGCAACTGCCGGAATGATTTTCTCGATTAGCTCTGGGGAAACCCGGCCTAACCTTTTGATAATTGGTAGTTGAGGGTTAGAGTTCGACAAGATCGCCCCCCTGCCATTGTTCTCGTTCTTTCAAGGCTTGTTCGGATTTGTAGTCTTCGACTGCCTGTTCGGCTTGTTCCGCTAACAAGCGACGACGTTCTTCCAACGGTAACTTCAAAAAAGCTCGTCGCTCTTCAAGTGTTAGGGTTGATTCAACGGCAACTGAAATTTCCTGAGCAATCATTTTGAACTCCTTATTTGATTAACTGATCGGAAGAGGCATAGCACGCCGGCGCTGACCGTGATAAGTTTTAGCCGTCGCGATTGTCCGTTGGACATTCCACCACCTACAAACAACGCAAGGGAGAAAATCATGAACCCACTAGTCGAAGTCGAAAAGCTTGGCCAAAGCATTTGGTACGACAATATCCGCCGTTTGTTGATTGACAACGGCGACATCGCCGGAAAGATCGCCGATGACGATCTGCGCGGCATTACTTCCAACCCTACCATTTTTGAGAAAGCCATCGCCGGCAGCACCGATTACACCGGCGCGATGCAGCAACTGATTGCCGAGAACAAAAGCGTCAACGAAATTTACGAGGCGCTGGCGATTGAAGACATTCAGCGCGCCGCCGATCTGTTCGCGCCGGTTTATGAACGGACGAACAAGATTGACGGCTACATCAGTCTGGAAGTCTCGCCCTTGCTGGCGCACGACACGGAAGGAACCGTCGCCGACGCCAAACGGCTGTGGGCTGCGCTCGGTCGCCCGAACATTTGCATCAAGATTCCGGCCACGCCCGCCGGCATTCCAGCCATTCGGCAGACCATCGCCGCCGGCATCAACGTCAACGTGACGATGATCTTCGCGCTGGATAATTATGAGGAGGTCGCCGATGCCTTTATCAGCGGCCTGGAAGATCGCGTTGCCGCCGGGCTGTCGGTTGAAAATATCGCTTCGGTGGCCAGCGTCTTTGTTTCGCGCATTGATTCGGTGGTGGACGCCGACCTGGAATTCCGCATTCGCCGTTCCAGCGATGAGGCCGAAAAAGCCGCACTCTCCGCGTTGCTCGGCAAAATCGCCATTGCCAATGCCAAGATGCAATATCAACGCTTCAAAGAGATTTTCAGCAGCGAACGCTTCGCCAAGCTTCAAGCTCTGGGAGCGCAAAAGCAGCGTCCGTTGTGGGCCAGCACCGGCACGAAGAATCCCAACTATAGCGATGTGCTTTACGTGGATAGCTTGATCGGCCCCGACACCGTGGACACGGTTCCGCCCGCTACTTACACCGCGTTCCGCGATCACGGTACGGCGGCGTTGACGCTCGAAACCGGTCTTGACCAGGCCAAAGCGGATTTGGCCAAGCTCGCCGAAATCGGCATTGATTTGGGCGCGGTTTGCCAGAAGCTGCAAGACGACGGCGTCAAATCCTTCGCGGATTCCTTCGATAGTTTGATGCAGACGATTCAGGCGAAACAGGCCGCGCTGACCAGCGGGTTGTCGGAGCGGATGGAGATGAGCCTGGGAAAAACGTCTGACGCCGTGTCGGAAACCCTCAAACGCGCCGAAGCTGAGCAATGGATGCGCAAGCTTTGGCGTAAGGACGCGGCGTTGTGGAAATCTGAGGAAGAGCATCAAAAAATCATCAAGAATGCGCTTGGCTGGGTGACGGTGGTCGAACAGGTCATCGCGCAAGCAGACGAACTAGCGGCGTTCAGCGCGCGTGTTCGCAACGACGGCTTTGAACACGTGATGTTGCTCGGCATGGGCGGCAGCAGCCTGTGCCCTGAGGTCTTTCGTCGAACCTTCGGCAAAATTCCGGGCTATCCCGAACTGCACGTGCTGGACAGCACTGACCCTGCGACCGTCGCGGCGTTTGAAGCCAAAGTGGATTTGGCCAAGACGTTGTTCATTGTCGCCAGCAAGTCCGGTTCGACGGTCGAACCGCTGATGTTCTACAAGTACTTCTATAACCGGCTGACGGAAATCAAAGGCGACCGGGCTGGCGAAAACTTCATCACTGTCACCGATCCGGGCACGAAGATGGAACAGAGCGCGAAGGACGATAAGTTCCGGCGCATTTTCCTCAATCCGGCGGACATCGGCGGACGCTATTCGGCATTGTCTTTCTTCGGAATGGTTCCGGCGGCCTTGCAGGGATTTGATTTCAAAACCTTGCTTGACCACGCCGATCGCGCAATGCACGCTTGCGTGCCGGTGGTTCCGGCGGCAGACAATCCGGGCGTCAAACTCGGCGCGGCGATTGGCACGCTCGCCAATGAGGGACGTGACAAACTGACGATTTCGACCAACGCTGAAATTTCTTCGTTAGGTTTGTGGATCGAACAGCTCATCGCCGAAAGCACCGGCAAGGAAGGGAAAGGCGTGTTGCCTGTCGCCGGCGAATCGCTGGGCGCGCCGTCGGTTTACGGCAACGACCGCATCTTCGTGCATATCGGAGTCAAGACGATTGATCCGGAGGCCGAAAACAGGCTGCGTCAATTGGAAGCCGCCGGCCATCCGGTCATTCGCCGGATTTTGAACGACACGCTGGATTTAGGCGAGGAGTTCTACATCTGGGAAATTGCTGTCGCCATCATCGGCAAATGCCTGGGCATCAATCCCTTCGATCAGCCGAACGTGCAGGAGTCGAAAGACAACACCGTGAGACTGCTCGGCGAATTCAAGCAAAACGGTTCTTTGACCCAGCAAGCCGTTGCCTGCGAAGGCAATGGGCTGACGGTTCGCGCCGCCGAAGATACGATTGCCGAACTTGGTTCCGCTTTGTCGGTGGACGCCTTTATCGGCGCGCACCTGAAACGCGCCGGAGCGGGCGATTACGTCGCGATGCTGGATTACGTTCAGGAATCCGACGAGCACGAAGCGTTGATTCAAGCCATTCGGACGCACCTGCGCAATTCCTTGCGCGTGGCGACGACGACAGGCTACGGGCCGCGCTTTCTGCATTCGACAGGGCAATTGCACAAAGGTGGCGACGCGAGCGGCGTCTTTATGCAAATCACGGCGGACGATGTGAAAGATGTTCCGCTGCCGGGCGAACCCTTCGGCTTCAGCATTCTGAAACAGGCGCAGGCGCTGGGCGATTTCGCGTCGCTGGCTAGCCGCAATCGCCGCGCGATTCGCGTTCATCTGGGCGCGGACATCGCGGCAGGGCTGAAAGCCTTGCTGGAAATCGTTCAAAATGAATTGCCCATCGGCGTCGGAACCAACGCCGATTAAAAAAAAGCGCCGCCGTT
>CAZRXE010000663.1:0-5523 GCA_964603695.1 uncultured Heliomicrobium sp. | reverse complement strand
GAGGGAAAAAACTTTATTTGGGCAGCGAAAAGGCCGATTGCTCACTGGGTACAATCGGCCTTTTCGCGCCAAAGAGCTAGTTGAGAAGTGATAGCGGGGTTAACTACCGGCATCGGACCGCTACTTCCTTACCTCAACACCAGCAGATCTTGCTGGCACTGATAACAAATGCGTAATCCTGGGGTTCTTCCAGAGCTTTCAGCAGTTTTTTTTGATCGAAAGGCTATGGAGCGCGTTGTGCGGCCTGCGTTGTGACTCTAAACTACGCCGTCTCAAACTCTTCCGGCATTTCAGTATTCAGGAGAAAATTTATGATGACGAACGAGGCTTCGCCGCAGGCGGAAGCCGCTGCGCAGTTCGCCCGAAAAGTATTTTGTGAGCTTCAGCAAGCCATCCTGCAACACGAAGCGGGCGCGCTTGCGGGCGAGGTCGAATCCGTACACGACATGCGCGTAGGCATTCGCCGTCTGCGCGTGGCGCTGGGCAATTTCAGAAGTTGTTTGTCGAAAGATGATCGGCAGCGGTTGCGTTCTCGCCTGGAACATTTGGCGGATGCGCTCGGCGGAGTGCGCGATTTGGATGTGATGATCGAAGCATTGAAATCAAAACTCGCTGCCCGCCCCGCCGAACAGCGCGCGGCAATCAGCCGATTCGTCAACCGCTTGCGCGCACGGCGTCGCAGACGGCATCAACGGCTTGTCGGTTATTTGCAAAGCAGGGAATACGCCGATTTTAAACTCGAATTTCAGACAGGTGCGTCCAATTCAACCTCTCAAGGAGCCTCACAATGAGCAAGCCGCTTAAGGTCAAGAAAGTCTCCTCTAACGATTCGATTCAAGCCGTCGCAGTCAAGATTCTTCGCACGCGGATCAAGGAGATTTATTCGCACTGGCCCGCGCCGCAGCAAGTGCCGACGCTCGTCCAGCTTCACAATTTGCGTATTTCCGGCAAACGGCTACGTTACAGCGCTGAGCAGTTGCGGGAACTGTATCCAGACAGGCTGGCGCTGCTGATTGACCTGCTCAAACGCAATCAGGATTTGCTGGGAGAAATTCAAGATTGCGTAACACAGCGCGCCATCATTGAAACGGAGCTGTCCAAACTGCGATTGCGCAACCACGAACACAAAGACCTGGGTACGTTTGAAAGGTTGATGGCTGATTACGATCAACGCCGGCAGATGCTGTTTGCGCAGTTTCACGACCTCTGGAAAGGAATGGCTTTGCCGGAATTTAGCGAAGCCTTGAGAGCGATGGTGTCGGAAATTTCGCCGGACGGATTCGGCGCGAACACCCAATAGACCTTTCCAGAAAACGCACGTGGCTAATAACATGCGCGGCGTTCACATCAAACAACCCAAACTCAAATCAAGGAGCAAGCAACGTTATGAGCACAAGCCTCGAAGGCAAAGTCGCCATTGTCACCGGCGGCGGACGTGGCATCGGCAAAGCCATTACCAAACGTTTGGCCGAAGCCGGCGCGAATGTCGTCATCGCCAGCCGCAAATTGGAAAACCTGGAAGCGACGGCGCAGGAGTTTTCCTCGCTGCCTGGAAAAATCGCGTCGGTGGTTTGCCACGTCGGGCGCGCCGATCAATTGGAAAATCTGGTTGCCGAAACCGAAAAGCTGTTTGGCCCGGCGGACATTCTGGTCAACAACAGCGCCACTAACATCGGGCAAGGTCCGTCGCTCAATGTGACTGATGAAATGTTCGCCAAAATGTTCGAGGTCAATGTGGTTTCGGCCTTACGGCTGATTCGGCTGACGGTTCCGAAGATGATCGAACGCGGCACGGGCGGTTCCGTCATCAACATCGCTTCGATTGCCGGGCTGCGACCGCAACCGGGCGGACTGCTTTACAGTGCAACGAAAGCTTCGCTGATTATGATGACACGTAATTGGGCGATTGAGTTCGGCAAACACAACGTCCGCGTCAACGTCATTGCGCCCGGCTTGATCGAAACCGACTTCAGCGAATACTTCTGGAAAAACGAAGCCCACGTCAAAAAGCTGGAAGCCACGCAACCCATTCCGCGCATCGGCACGCCGGATGAAATCGGCGGCATCGCACTTTACCTCGCCTCCAACGAATCTTCTTTCGTCACCGGCCAAGTCTTCGTAGTGGACGGCGGCGCAACGGCATTGTGATTTTTAGGGAGGCGCGGCAACTCTTCCCGTCTCCCTTTCCCCATGTCTCCCGGTCTTTCTGTCGCTTGCTTTTGACTTCCCAACCGATTGTTTATACTGCCCCTTAAATTAAAAATCTCGTCAATCATCCATCGATAAATATGTTCGACAAGTTTCACGAAGAGTGTGGTGTCTTCGGCATCCACGGCCATGAAGAAGCCGCGCGGCTGGCTTATCTGGGATTGTATGCGCTGCAACATCGCGGGCAGGAATCGGCTGGAATCGTTTCTTCCGATGGTTCGCGGCTGCATTCCGAGCGCGGAATGGGGCACGTCGGCGACATTTTCAATGAAGAAACGCTGGAACGCCTGACAGGCAGTTCGGCCATCGGCCACGTTCGTTATTCGACGGCGGGAAAAGTAAGCATCAACGAAGCGCAGCCTTTCGCGGTGAAATGCAGCTTTGGGCAAATCGCCCTTTGTCACAACGGCAATCTGCCTGACGCTTCCGACGCGCGTTTCCGTCTGGAACAAGATGGCGCGATTTTCTCTTCGACTTCGGACACTGAAGTCGTCCTGCACCGCATCGCCCGTTCGCGCGCGGGCAGCGTCGTCGAAGCGGTCATCGAAGCCCTGCGAAACGAAGAAGGCGCGTTCTCAATGCTTTTCGCCACTCCGGCCAGTTTGATTGCCGCGCGCGACCCGCGCGGATTTCGTCCGCTGGCGATGGGCGAACTGGAAGGCGCGACCGTCTTTGCTTCGGAAACCTGTGCGTTTGATTTGATCGGCGCGAGGTACATACGCGATGTCGAACCCGGCGAAGTCGTAGTGGTGGACGCCAACGGCCTGCGCAGTTTGCGCCCTTTTGCCGTCAAGCCGATTTCGCATTGCATTTTCGAGCACGTGTACTTCTCGCGGCCCGATTCGCTGGTCTTCAGTCGCAGCGTCAACAAAAGCCGCCATCTGTTTGGCCGCCATCTGGCGCGCGAATGCCCTGCGGACGCTGACATCGTCGTGCCTGTGCCGGATTCGGGCGTGGCGGGGGCAATCGGTTTTGCGGCGGAATCCGGGCTGAAGTTTCGCTTTGGTTTGATGCGCAATCACTACGTCGGACGTACCTTCATCGAACCGCGTTCCAGCATTCGGCACTTCGGCGTGAAGATCAAACTTAATCCGGTACGCGACCTGATTGAAGGCAAGCGTGTCGTGTTGATTGACGATTCCATCGTGCGCGGCACAACGTCCAAAAAGATCGTCAAAATGGTTCGCGAAGCCGGCGCGCGCGAAGTTCACATGCGCATCACTTGCCCGCCGACCATCGCGCCCTGCTATTACGGCGTGGACACGCCGACGCACGAAGAACTGATCGCCGCGCAAAATTCGGTGGAAGAAATCCGCGACTTTCTGGAAGCCGATTCGCTCGGCTATCTGAGCATGCAGGGAATGCTCGACGCCGTCGGCGACGGCGGAAACACGAAGTTCTGCACCGCCTGCTACACCGGACGCTATCCGACGCAGTTGGGGCAAAACGTCCAAACCTTGCGGCAACGTGAATCGGTAGCGGCGGATTGATGATGCGATTTCTGAAAGTTCTCTTTGCCATTGCGATTGTCCTCGCAATTGTCGTCGGTGTGGTTTATTGGGTGCGGCGGCATCCGCGCCCGGTTCCGACGCCCGCGCCGCCGTTTGAAACACAGGGCAAGCTGCAAATCTTCGCGCTGGACGTTGGACAGGGCGACGGTTTGCTGATTGTTTCGCCCGGCGGCAAGACAGTGTTGATTGACGCAGGCAGCGCCCGCGTCGGCGATGAAGTCGCCGCCAGCTTGCAACGCCGCAACATTCGTTCGCTGGATTTGGCCGTCGCCACGCATCCGCACGCCGACCACATCGGCGGATTGCGCCGCGTTATCGGCAAGCTTCAGGTCAACAAACTGCTCGACAGCGGACGCGATTTTGAAAGCGAGGAATACGACCGCTTGAAACGCGCCGTCAAAAGCCGCAAGGTCGAATGGATCGCGGCCAAAAAAGGCTGGACGTTCGATTTGGATTCCGGCGTCCGGCTGGAAGCCTTCAATCCGCGCGGCAACGGCCAATGGATCACGGACGTTCGCGAAGGCGGCAGCGTTGAAAATGCCAATTCCGTGGTTTTGCGATTGAGTTACGGCAACTTCGCCATGATCTTCACGGGCGATGCGGAATTTGAAACGGAAGCCGCGCTCATCAAGTCGAAAGCTTTGCTGCGCGCGCAAGTTTTGAAAATCGGGCATCACGGTTCGCGCCACGCCACCGGCGAAGCCTTTTTGAAAGCCGTCAACCCGCAAACCGCGATTATTTCCTGTGGCGCGAATAACGGCTACGGTCATCCGTCGCAACCGACGTTGGATCGTTTGCGCAAAGCCAATGTGCAGGTTTATCGCACTGATCTGAGCGGCGAAATCGCGATTGTCTCCGACGGAAACAGCTTTCAAGCAATGCCGACGCGGCAAACCAATCTGGCTTCTTTGTGGCAAGGCCGCATCGGATTGGACGATGAATTCCTGGCGCAACCGCAAAAAGCCGCCGCCGCCCGGATCAAATTGAAATCGGAAGAAGTGGATTAGCAGTCATTTGAAACAAACCAAAGGCTCGCATTTATGGAAAAAACAATTACCTACAAAGACGCAGGCGTGAATATTGACGCCGCCAATCAAGCTACCGCACGAATCAAAAAGCTCGCCCGCTCGACGTTCAACGAAAACGTCATGTCGGAAATCGGCAGCTTCGGCGGGATGTTCAGCGGATTGTTCAACGACATTCGCGAACCGGTGCTGGTGGCCAGTTGCGACGGCGTCGGCACGAAGCTCAAAGCCGCCTTTGCCATGGGCATTCATCATACGGTTGGGGCAGACCTGGTCTCGCATTGCATCAATGACATTCTGGTGCAGGGCGCGCGGCCGTTGTTCTTTATGGACTACATCGCCACGGGCAAGTTGGACCCGGCGGTGGTTGAAAAAATCATCGAAGGAATGGTCGGTGCCTGCCGCGAAGCTGAGTGCGCGTTGCTCGGCGGAGAAACCGCTGAAATGCCGGAGATGTATCAGGACGGCGAATATGACCTTGCGGGCTTCATTGTCGGCGTGGTGGATCGCAAAAAAGTTATCAACGGTTCACGCATCACAGCGGGCGATGTCGTAGTCGGGTTAGCCTCCACCGGGTTGCACACCAACGGCTATAGTTTGGCGCGCAAACTGTTGCTGGACGTGGCCGGCTACCAGATTGATCAGCATGTTCCTGAACTCGGCTGCACCGTCGGCGAAGAGTTGCTCAAACCGCACAAAAGCTATTTGCCAGCGCTGCAACGCCTGATTGAACACGAAGGCGTAGTCAAAGGACTGGCGCACATCACCGGCGGCGGAAT
>CAZRXE010000662.1:0-4957 GCA_964603695.1 uncultured Heliomicrobium sp. | reverse complement strand
CCCCTACAGTAGCTTCCAAGTACAGAGTGGTAATTTATTCAGCGTCAGTTATCTGCTTGCGTTGTAAAGCCCATTTCAAAGCTGGCGGCGTGATTAACGTGGTGACAATCACCATCAGCACTACCACACCAAAAGTGGCCGCGTTGATAACGGGCTCGCTTCCCCCCGCTGAGTTGGGCAGCATGAGCGTTGCGCCAATGCCTGCAAAGATCAACCCGACTTCACCGCGCGGCACCATACCGATGCCGACAGTCAGGCGGTTGATCTGGCGCTCCAGCACAGCCAGCGAACAGACTTGTTTGCCGATGATGGCGACCAGCGTAAGGGTGGCCGCAAAGCCCAGCAACTCCCAGCGGGCGAAGTAACGCAGATCAACTTTCATCCCCATCAGCACAAAGAAGATTGGGGCGAGCAAGGCGCTGATTGGTTGGAGCAGTTCTTCCAGGTGGTGTTCCCCACGATCCCGGAAAGATTCAAAGTGCACTTTGTCCAACACCAGCCCCGCAGCAAACGCGCCGACAATCGGCGCCAGTCCAACCAGCGCCGCCAGCCACGCCAGTAAAAAACAGAAAGCAATGGCCAGCGCCAACAATACGCCGCGCGTCTCCAGCCGTCCGGCCTGCTGGAACAACCGCGGCACTAGATAACGCCCACAAAGGATTGCGCCAATGAGAAAGGCGAAGGCTTTGATCGCGATGATACTAACCTGCCATAACGATAACACCGCTCCAGCAGTTTCTGCTTTGATTGCCCCGGCAACGACCGCCAGCACCAGCAGTCCCAGCACATCATCAATGACCGCCGCACCAAGAATGATGCGGGATTCGCGGCTCTGGAGAGCTCCAATGTCTTTCAACACGCGCGCAGTAATGCCTACGCTGGTAGCGCAGAGCGTTGCGCCGATGAAGATGTGGCCGAGCGTCGCTTCGCCAGGCAGAAAGTAGGCCGCAACTCCCCAGCCGAGAAAAAACGGCGCGACAACCCCTGCGATGGCAACCAGCAGAGAAGACCAGCCGACTTCAAGCATCTCACCCAGGTTCGATTCGAGGCCGACTTCAAAGAGGAGAATAATGACGCCGAGTTCAGCCAGCGCGCTAATGATGACGTTTGTCTTGAGTGGCTCCGCCAGTGTGAAGCCGAGCAGCACCAGATTGCCGATGCAGATCCCGCCAATCAATTCCCCGAGCACGGCGGGTTGCCGGAAGCGCTCAAAGAGTTCACCGCTGAGCTTGGCAATAATTAGCATGACCGCGACACCGGCCAGCACGACAGGATCGAGGCCGTGTCCTGGTTCCGTGCCGCCTATTTCGCTGCCATCACTGGCCGCAATCTCTGGGGTCAAGAACCAGAGTCCGCCAATTGCCAGCAAGCTAAAAATCAGAATGCGTTTTGTCATCAGTTATTCTCGTTTTGCTTCAAGCGGTGCGTCCAAACCTTTGCCCGCTTAATTCCCGTTCAATAAATTTTTGGCTGCCAGTTCGTCAGTGATGAGGACATTAAACAAACGTCCTTTGAGCGCCGCTCGCAGTGCCTCCAACTTATAGCGGCCTGCTGCCACCACCACTGTCTTTTGGGCCTTCACCATTGCCTGAGCTTGCGCGACGCCCAGCGCAGGAAAAATATTCCATTCCGGTGCCGTCGTTCCGTCTTCGGCAAAAAACGAATAATTGATGTCACCAACCGCGCCTTCTTTGAGCAAAGCCGATTCGGTGAGCTTCAAATTTTCGAGCATGTATTGATGCGGGCGCGGCGCGAGTTTTTCATAAGCGGAATCCGTCTTCAGACAGCCGAGGCTGGTAAACAGAAAATCGGTTCGCTTCATCTCGGCCAGGACTTCCTGCACGGCTTTGCGGTGACTGAATTCTTCGTATTCCTCTCGGATCTTCTGGCGCGAAAGGGGCTTATTCATCGGCAAGCCGGTAGCGAAATGAGCGCGCCCCGGCAGCCTGCCGCTTCGCACCCAGAGCAACGTCACCAGCACCACCGGGTCAATGTGCGTGAGCACAGGGCCGGTATCAATAACGGCGGCCGGAACCAGCTTGTTATCACGCGCTTCCTGCGGGAGCGCCATCACCATCTCATACATGGTATCGCCCCCACCGAGCGCAACTGTCGCGCCTGCTCCGACAGCTTCCTCAAAGTATTGCGCTGCCGCCTTGCCGATCATCCGCCGCAGGAAAGCCAGATCGTCGGCGTAAGAAACGACGATGGCGGCCTGCAACCAGTCGTATTTGCTTTTCAGTTGTTCGCCTAAGTCATACAGCTTCGGCGGGCTGAATTCGATCCGCACGTAACCTTGCTCGCGCGCTTCGGCGAGCAGGCGCGCGACCTGCGTCGAGGAGGCGCGGATTTCATGCGAGATCTCAGTCTTGGTCATTTCTCGTTCGTAGAACAGATGGGCGACTTTCAAGACCTGCTGCAAACGTTCATCGGCGTCCGGTTTTCTAGGCATGCTCAGCTCTCCTTTGTTCTTGCCAAGTCGCCAGCGCGACCCGGTCAGAGTTTACCTGCTTTGACCCTTTCCGGCTAAGTGAAAATTACGATACACG
This sequence comes from uncultured Heliomicrobium sp., assembly GCA_964603695.1. Taxonomy (GTDB): domain Bacteria; phylum Acidobacteriota; class Blastocatellia; order RBC074; family RBC074; genus RBC074. Next base: position 2,408 of record CAZRXE010000662.1, on the reverse strand, counting down.
TTTTAACATAAAATGTTTGAACTAACATTAACTTTTAACGTAGTATCTGCCGGTATCGAGACGGGCTTCAATTAAGTCGAGATCAAAACGTATGTCGCAACTGCCGGTCAGTTTATTGCTGGGGGCACTCGCCGCTGGCGGGATCATTTTGGTGTTCCTGGTCCGGCTGGTGTTGCTAACGCAATTGCGCGGGGTCTTCGCCAGTCCGACGCGTATGGTCGGCTTGAAAGGCAAGGCCGTAACCGAAGTCAAATCTGAAGGCCGGGTGATGGTGCAGGGTGAATACTGGTGGGCGCACGCGCGTGCGCGGATCGCCGAGGGCGAAAGCGTGCGCGTCGTCGGCATTGACGGAATGACGCTCGAAGTCGAGTCCTGCCCGGATAAGTCACTGATTCCCCGCCAAGTTTCCGCGATCGCTCCGCCGGATGCCGAGATTCAATAACGCCTGATCTGCGCAGGCAGGCTCAGGCCGAGGAGATGTTTATGTTTGAAATGTTTTTGGTCCCGTTTTTCGTGCTGCTGTTCTTGTTCATCTATGTTTTTAGTGCCCTCAACATCCTCCCGGAATACGAGCGCGGCGTCGTCTTCCGTTTGGGGCGCTTGCTGCCGGAAGCCAAAGGGCCGGGTGTTGTCTTTGCCTTCTGGCCGGTTGATCGAATCGTGCGCGTCAGTTTGCGCACGGTGACGCTCGACGTGCCACCGCAGGACATCATCACGCGCGACAACGTGACGGTTTCGGTAAATGCCGTGGTCTATTTCCGCGTACTAGATCCGCGCCTGGCCATTGTGGATGTTGAGAACTACCTCTACGCCACCTCACAACTTGCACAGACGACGCTACGTTCTGTGCTGGGTGAGGTTGAGCTGGATGAATTGCTCTCGGCGCGCGAGAAGCTCAATACACGTTTGCAGGACATTCTTGATCGGCAGACTGACCGCTGGGGCATCAAGGTCTCGCTGGTCGAGATCAAAGGCGTTGATCTGCCGCAGGAGATGCACCGCGCAATGTCACGCCAGGCCGAGGCCGAACGCGAGAAGCGCGCCAAGATTATTCACGCCGAAGGCGAATACCAGGCGGCGGAGAAACTGGTCAAAGCAGCGAACGCGATTGCCACCGAACCTGTGGCGATTCAGTTGCGCTACCTGCAAACGCTGACGGAGATCGGCGTCGAGCAGAACACCACTGTCGTCTTCCCAATCCCGCTTCAGATGATGGAAGGCTTGTCGAGTTTGCTGAGCAGAGAGAAGGTTGAATTGCCGCTTGCTCGCCCGGCTGAGCCGGTCGCAGTTTCGCGGAATGAGAATCATTCGCTCCAGTAGTAACGATTTCGCAGCTCACGCTTCCTGTGAAGAAGGCGGCATCAATATCCGCCTTCTTCCCTGATCAAAAGCACTGCAGCTCACCGCCGATAAACTCGCTTCCGCGATTCAGCAGGCAGCCACAGATACCGGCCTGCAAAAGCGTGCCGCCGCGCTGGGAGAAAAAATCCGCGTAGAAGACGGCACAGGGCAGACTGTAAGCTTGATCGAGAAGTATGTGGCTAAAGTCAGCCGGAAGGTTCCACTTAAGAGGTGATGCCAGAAGTGGCTGAATGATCACAGTCGAGAATCTATCTTTTCACTCATCCAAAAGCCATAAAGCCGGCGCTGAGAGGACTGCATTTTCAGATCGCCCGTGGCGAAATCTTCGGTTTTCTCTGGCCCAGCGGGGCGGGTAAATCCACCACGCAAAAGATCCTGATCAGGTTTCCAAGGGGATGAAAAACCGCCTCAACGTGGCGCTCTCTCTTCTGCACGACCCGGAGCTGCTCTTTTTGTATAAGCCGACAACCGGACTAGCCCCTGTAAACGCGCGACTGATCAAGGAACTGATCGAGGAGCAACGGAGCGCCGGGAAAAAGGTCTTTCTCACCACGCATAACATGACCGTTGCCGACGAACTTTGCGACCGCGCCGGCATTTAGCAGGTAAATCGCGGTTGCAAAGACACCACATCTTGCACAACGTGCGCGATCTCGCGCTTGATGTGTGGACGCGTTCCCAAAAAACCTCCTTTTTGCCTTCCGTCAGGGAATAAAACACGATTCATGATGGATTTCTCTGTGCGGGCGTTCCCGCGAATGGCTATGGGTTTAGTAAGCCCGTCGTCGAACGTTGCGAGGAGGGATTGATCACGTAACTCACAGGATCAACTCCTAATGCTCTGCGCGCCCAGTGCGTTACAAGATTTCTCAAACGGTGGCTGCCATTCTGCCCGTCATCCTTTTTGCTGTGATGAAACCGGCGGCAATGCTGGTCTTGCTCAAGGCGTTGCGCAGGATGCCACGGCCACGACTCAGGCGAGACATCACGGTGCCAATTGGGATTTGCATGATGTCGGCGATCTCTTTGTACGAGAACTCCTGCAC
>CAZRXE010000661.1:0-1944 GCA_964603695.1 uncultured Heliomicrobium sp. | reverse complement strand
CGCGCAGCCATCGAAACCCTGCTGCACACCATGCGAGCCTCGGATCACACCGGGCGCGAATTCAAAATCACGCCCAAACTGATCGTGCGCGAATCCACTGGCCCCGCACGCTGATGAGCTGCAGGCTAAACTCCGTAAGTGTCCTGACATCAGGTGGTTGGTTTTACCGGGCGCTTGTCGTAAGCTTCGCGCCGAAATCAGCAAATTCATACTTGGAGAATTGATTCAATGAGCGAAAAGTTGTTGCAATACTTGGAAGCCAGCGGTCTGGCCGCGCCGTTGTCGGCGAGCGAAGCGCAGCACACGGCGGCAGAACTGGACGAAATCACAGGGAAAAACGTGTACCCGCGTTCGATTATGGCGGCGCACAACGCAGTTTTTTTCCTGGCGCGCGAAGGTGGGCAAAAATTTCTGGGCGTGTTGTCGGCAAATCTGGATTTGCATCGGAAATTCAGCGGCGAAATCACGGAAGTTCATTTCGGCAGCCAATCGTTGATGCTGACGTTGGCGGAAACCAACGCGGCCAATGCGGCGGCGCTGCGGGCGTTGTTGCCGTTTTTGTCGCCGATCACGCTTGGATTGAAAAAATCAGCCGGCTGCGGCGACCGTTTGGGACTGGCCACGCCCGGCCACATTCACGCCATTCGGGATTCGACGATGGTTCCGATTCTGGCTCAGCAATCCATACGCGAAAACGCCCGCACGGGTCGCACACCTCAGCAGGTTATGGATGAAGCTTTGTGGGGGACCTTTCAAGAAGGCTGGCGCGAAGGCTTCGGCGCGGATGCGGATCATCTGAAAAACACCGACGACATTGATTCCTGCGCCGCCGCCGGCTTCACCTTCTACACGATTGATCCCGGCGAACACGTGGACAACGAAGCCAACACTGCGCCCGTGGACGTGCTGAAAGAAAAACTCGCCGCGCTGAATTGGGCCGCGCTTGAAACAACGTGGGAAGCGACGGAGGCCGCGCTCAGCCAAAAGATTGATCTAGGGGATTTCAGCCTGACAATCAGCGAAGAAGAACTGTTGCGCGCCGCTGCCAAATATGGGCGCGTTGTGGCGCACACCGTCAAAATGTACCGTCATTTGGAAACGGTCATGAACGGCAAGCCCTTCGAGTTGGAAATGAGTGTGGATGAAACCGAAACCGTCACCACGCTGGCCGAACACATTTACATCGCCCACGAATTGAAACGGCTGGGCGTGAAATGGGTCAGTCTGGCTCCGCGTTATGTCGGAGATTTTGAAAAGGGCGTGGATTACATCGGCGATTTGAACGAGTTTGAAAAATCCTTCGCGCAGCATCTGGCCGTGTCCAAAACTTTCGGTCCGTACAAACTCAGCCTGCATTCCGGCTCGGATAAATTCAGCGTCTACCCGATTGCTTCGCGCGTGGCGGGCGAACTGGTGCATCTGAAAACCGCCGGCACAAGTTATCTGGAAGCTTTGCGCGCGATCGGCAAAGTCAATCCGTCGCTGTTCCGCGATATCGTTGCCTTTGCCAAAGAGCGCTATCCAATTGACCGCGCCAGTTATCACGTTTCCGCCGAAGTCGCGAAAATGCCAGACGTAGACGCGCTGGCCAACAGCGAACTGATGACGTTGCTGGACGATTTTCACGCGCGCGAGATTCTGCACGTGACCTTTGGTTCGGTGCTGCACCACGCGGATTTCCGCGAACCGTTTTTCGCCACGCTGCGCCAACACGAAGGCGTGTATTACGAAATGCTGGAAATCCATTTCGGCAAACACTTCGCGCCATTCGGCCAAACTTCCGCCGCAGCTAGCTAGATTTCATCCACCACGCCGTACGAAGAAATACCTTCGTGCGGCGTGGTGGATGAACTTAAGCGGATAGGCAAAAGTTACCGCGGGGTAATCGCTGTTTTCATTTTCCAATTGCCATTTTCCAATTGTCATTTTTCATTTGGCACGCAC
>CAZRXE010000660.1:0-1720 GCA_964603695.1 uncultured Heliomicrobium sp. | reverse complement strand
TTTACAAGGTCAATTCCAAAGAAGAACTCTGGCGCGATTACGACCAGACCGGCACGCTGGCCATGACCTTGCAGGAATTCATTGATTTCGAGGCGTATGTTCGCTGCTACTGCGTAGGCAAAAAGAATGTTTTGATTATGCCCTACGACCCAAAGAACCGCCGCTACGTGCCGAAAGAAGAGCAGATGCTTTCGCAGGAACTGGAAGACCGCATCATCCGTGACACCATTCTGATTAACGAAGCGCTCGGCTATGACCTGAACACCACGGAATTCGCCATCAAAGACGGCGTGCCTTACGCGATTGACTTCACCAATCCCGCGCCCGACGCGGACATCTGGTCAGTGACGGAACCCTACTTCAACTGGGTTGTGGACGCAGTAGCCAACATGCTGGTCGAATACGCCACGGACGACAAACCGACGGCGACTTATCACCGCTGGTACAAGTGGCTGAACGGCGACAGCACTTCGGAAAACGCTTCCGCCGTCGGCCAAATCGCCACCAACATCTTCGCGGGCGTCGAACAAATGGCTCAAAACGCCTCGGACGTACTGGCGGAAGTGATTGACCAGATCACCGAACCCATCAAACCCAAACGCGCGCGCAAAGTCGTGGCGGAAAAAGAAATCAAACCCGCCAAGGTCGCCAAAGCCGCCAAGGCGAGCAAAACCACGAAAAAGTAGTTTCCGCAAACGGCAGTCGGAAATTCCGGCTGCCGTTTTCAAGGTTCGGTCAGCGGGATAAGTTGTTTGAACAATTCCCGCTGTCTATCGCTCAGCTTTCGCGCGGGCGTCAACTCCGTTCGACTGCCTTGTGACGGCGAGCGTCCCATCAGCAAACCATAAGGTTTGACCGTTTCCGGCAGATTGATTTCTTCGACACCTTCGATGTGATCTCTAATCAGTCGCGCGAAACTTCCCTGCTTGTTCAACTCCTGTAAGATTTCCTGGTTGCCGATTTCCCGTCCGGCCAACGCATAATCTCGATACAAGGTTTTCATCACGTCGGCCAGACTACGTTTTCCACGGCTTTGCCAACGCAGTTCCAGATCGTAGAGCGCCGCGACCAACATGCCTTTGCGATAAACCAGATCCGAACTGGCCGCGCTGGCGAACTTTTCGGGCGACGCGACAAGCAGCGAAACGTGCGTGCGCAGCGGATTGAAAAGATAAGCTTCGTTTTCGGCGTGAACGGCATTCAGGTATTCGCGCAGATTGATCATACGCAGCCGCGCCAGCGTTAACAGCGCCCCGTAGCGCGTAAAGCCTTCCCAAAACCAATCGAAGTTTTCGCGGATGCGGAAAGCGTTCGGCAAGTAAAAATGAAAGGTTTCGTGCGCCAGATGGCGGCGGTAATGTTTGAAAGTCGCGGCGGCATCGTTGTTCGGATTGAGCAGCAAAACCACCGTCCGTCCGATAGTCACGGCGCTTGAACGCAGCCCGGTCAACAATTGCGGAAACGGCGTAAGCGTCACCAGAAAGTCGCCGCGTTCTTTGCCGCCGATCAAAAGAGCTTGTTCCTGAACAACGGCTTCAACCAGCGAAAAGACTTCTGCGTCGCGAAAACTCCATTCACCGCCAACGGCCACACGCAAATTCATCTCGCCGATTTTCGCCGTCTGTTCGCGCAATCGTCCGAGGAAAAAGACGGCTTGCGAAGAATCGGCAACGTTGAAAATGTCGCTTTCACGCGGTTCGGTGGTCGCAATTTGCCAACC
>CAZRXE010000659.1:0-8084 GCA_964603695.1 uncultured Heliomicrobium sp. | reverse complement strand
GTCCAGGGTGAAGCGAGCGGATTGCGAAAAAGCGTTTGCATCATCAGGCCACTTGCGCCCAACGCACCGCCCGCAAACAGCGCTGTCAACGCGCGCGGCAACCGCAGATCAATCACGATGCGCGCCCACGTTTCGCGCGCCACCTGTCCGCCGAATAACGCAGCGATAATTTGCGAAAGCGGAATCTTGACAACGCCGATGGTGAGTTCAGCGAGAAAGAAGGCCACGACACCGACCAGCAAAATTACGAACGCGAATTTGCGCAGGCCCAGGCGTGGAATCGCAGTGCCAGAGAATTTGGAAAGTTTGATAGCGTCTTCTGCCATAGGTTTTATTTGAGTTTCATTTGATCTGGCGCAACAGCTTGAGTTCGTGCTCCGGCACGAGTTCCGGGTGAATCGCTTTGACGTAATCAAGCAATTCGATGTGCGGATTGATAAGCGCCTGATCCCACCACGGATTCCGCCGTTCTTTGGTCGGATTGTAGCTGACGAAGAAGTTTTGCGCGGCTTTGAGTTTCTTCAACCGTTCGTCAAAGCGCGGTTTGCCGTCGGCGAATTGCGAGGATAAATCCGGGCCGACGATCCAGACATCGGCTTCCGCGCCTCGGTCGTACACCGCTTCGAACGGCATTTCGTAGAGGCTGTGGCGATAGGGCAGGTCTTTGAAAAGATACTCGCCGCCCGCATCGGCGATGAGTTGCGCAAAAGCGTTCAGCCCGCCATACACTTGCCAGCTTCCGCCGCTGCGGTAATTCACCAGCACTTTCGGGCGGTAGCTGACGCGAGCGAGTTTTTCCTGCACTTTCGCTTTTGTTTCACTGTAGCTGCGTTCGATCTCATCGAACTTTTCATTGGCAGTCTTTTCCCGGTTGAAAAACAGCGCAAAGAATTTGAGCCATTCCGATTTTGCCAGCGGCGTCGGTTCCAGATGCTCGGCCATTCCCACGCGATTGATGCCGAGTTCACGGTCTTTCATCATCGCCAGGGCTTCGCCGCGACTGCTGTAATAGCCCATCGAGGCGTCCACCTGCCGGTCAAGCTGCATCTCGGTCGAATAATCTTCCGACGTTTTGCCTGACTGAAGGTTCGCCAGAATCGAAGGTGTGGTAATCGAATGCAGCCCGCTAACAAGACTGATGCGCCCCTGGACGCCCAACAAATCCGACGCGCCGCCATACCGCATCGAACCGAGCGAAACCCGTTCAAGCGGGACTTCAAACACATGCGTGAGCGGATGATGAATTTCCGGCAGATCCGGCACAGGCGTTCCGCGTTGCACCAGCACATATCGCACCACATCGCCATTCACATTCGGTGTGAACGTGATGAGTTTGTAATGCCCGTGATATTCCAGCTTGAGTTGTGTGGCGTGCCGAAAGGCGACCTTGTCGGGAAAGTAATCAAGCGCTGTCTCGTAAGCGTCTACGCGCCCGTCTAGCACGTTCGTGGCGAGCGTTGCGGTGTTTGCGATTTGGGTCGAAGTGTAGACGGGGGCGGATTTGTAAATGCAGCCGCCCGTCAGCGACATCATCCAGCACCCAATGAATAGGCAAGGAAGTCCGGCGAATCTCATGCGATTAAAAACTCAACTTCAGACCCAACTGCAACTGGCGTGGCGTCGTGGTCGCCGCTGAACCCGTCGTCCTTCCGAACAGAGCGGAACTCAGGTCGCTGGTCGGCGCGCGAAAATTGACGAGATTGAAGGCATTGAACAGATTGGCTTCAAACACCAGCCGCACTCGTTCTTTGATCTCGAAGCGTTTGAGCAGCGAAAGGTCGTAAAAGCGAATCATTGGCGCGCTCAGCGCATTGCGTGGAATTTGCGCGAAGGCGTCCGTCACGTTTGCGGGCATGCCCAGCCGCGTGCGTGCGTCAGTCGCGGGCAACAGTACCTGCGTGCGTTCGCCGCTGCGGTTGTACAGATCATTCAAACTGCCGCTGAGCAGCGCCGGGCGATCATTGAATGCGCCGTCGTCGTTGAAATCCTGTCCGGCAGTCACGTTGAAGCGCGCACCCGAACGCCGCACCGCAATGCCCGCGAGGTCGTAGCCTCCGAACAACGCATTGACGAATCCATTCGCATTGCTCAGCCATTTGCGCCCGCGTCCGAAGGGCAATTGCACCAGATGGCTGATGACGAGGTTGTGGCGAATATCAATTTCCGAGGGGCCGAAATCCGCGCGAACCGGACGGTCGCCGAACGCGCCGATTTGAAAGCCCGAGGCCGCTGTCGCGCCGAGATTGGTGTTCGTGGGCACGACGCTGAACACCGTGTCGGTCGAAGTGTCATCCTGCAATCGTCCCAGCGTGTAAGACACCGTGAAGCTGATGCCGCGCGCCAGCCGGCGCTGCCCGTAAATTTGCAGGCTGTCGTATTCCGAGCGCGAACCGTTGATCAGAATGCGCTGGTCGTTGAAACGAATGTCGGGGCGGCGATCCTGCGGAAATGCGCCCGCAAAGTTGGGGTCAGTCGTGCGAATCAGCTTGCGTCCGCGCAAACCGACGTAGGCTACGTTGACGCTCGTGTTTTGATCCAGTTGCTGTTCGATGGCGAAGCTGAAGCGTTGCGAATAGGGATTGCGGATGGTTGGGTCAATGGCAAAGATGACCGGATTTGCGCGCGGATTGAGCCGCGTGGTTTGGCCGACGCGGAAGATGCGATCCGCCTCGGGCGCGGAGGACGTGAGCGAACCCGAAAAGGCAAACGGCGGATTACTCGTCAGGTTCGAGAAACTCAGTTGCAATAGGCGGTCGTGATACACGCCATACGCCGCGCGCGCCACCGTGCGGCCTTTGCCCGCAATATCCCACGCCAGCCCGATGCGCGGCTGAAAGTTGTTGCGGTCAGGTTGATAAAGCGGCAGGTCTTTGCTGACCGCGAAAACATTGTTCGCCGTGCGTCCAAACTCAAACGGCGACACATCGGCGACGGGACGCCCTGACGAATCTACTGCATACAAATTAGCAAAGCCGCCGTGCGCTTCGGAGTACGGGCCGAAATACGAATAGCGCACGCCCAAGTTGAGCGTCAGGTCAGACCGCAAGCGCCAGTCGCTTTGCATGAAGTATTCCTGTTGCGTCGAACGATAACCACGTTGCGGTGTCGTCAACCCGATGATGTTGTTAGTTTGCGGATCGCGTCCGAACACCGTGGCATTGACGCTGGCCGCGATGGAATCGGTTTGCGTGGGACTCGCGCCCAGCAAGCCCGTGCGCCCGACCAGCCCGATGAAGCTGTACGACGGCGTGGCGAAGGATCCGTTTTGAAAATTCAGGTTGATGCGGCGAATGTCGAGGCCAGAACGGTACACAGCGCGACCGCGCGTCCAGGTGTGCAGCAACGCGGCTTGCGGCACGGTCTGATTGTCGCGAAAGCCTGCGCCTGCGCTGATGACGGGCAGCGCAAATGAAGTTGTGCCGGTCAAACTGATGCCGATGCCGAATTCGTTGCTCAGTCCGAGCGCGGCAAGCGGCGGTTGCAACTCAAACGTTCGACCGGAAAAATTTTTGCTGCGCATCAATCCGCCGCGCACTTCCAGCACCTGCGTCGGGCTGAGCGTGTAAATCAATTGCGCGACCGTCGAATGAAAGGTCGTTGGCAAGGCGCTGGCGGTGGTGGGCAGCCCCGTCGCATTTGATTCAAATACATTATCCGCCCACGCATATCGCACCGAAGCCGTAAGGTTGCGGCTCAGATGGTGATCGGTGCGAATCAGGAAAGCATCTTGATTGAAATTGCGCGCTGAGGTGCCGACGACCAGCACCGTTCCTGCTTCGCCATTGGTCAAATCGCCATCGAACAGCGCGCGATTGAACCCCGCGTTGGTGGCCGCCGTACGATCCGCCGCGGGCATTGGACTGAACGTGCCCGCACGGTTGCCGCTGGCGGGAATGATGCCGAGATCGAAATAGAACGCGCGCATCAACCGCCCCAGGTCGCCCGGAATCAGCCGTACCAGATCGGCGTTCGGCAGGACGGCGGAAGAGGTCGCCTGCTGCCGCTGTCGGAAACCCTCATAGCTGCCAAAGAAAAAATGCCTTTCCTTGATGATCGGGCCGTCGATGGTTCCGCCAAAGAGATTTTGCCTGAAGGGCGGAACTTTTGAGCGGCGGTCGCTGGTGAAAAACGGCCCATTGTTGTTGAAGAAATCACGGGCTTCGAGCGCGTCGTTGCGCAGGTATTCATACAACGAGCCGTGAAATTCATTCGTGCCGGATTTGGTAATGACGTTGATCTGTCCGCCGCTGCTGCGTCCGAAGGTGGCATCCGCGTTGGAGGTGATAACACGAAATTCGCGCAAGGCTTCAGTCGAAATCACGTTCGGCACGATCAAGCCCGCATTGCCTGGAGCCAGCCCCGCCGTTTGCCGTTCATCATTCGCGCTGACGCCGTCAATCACGTAATTGTTGGTCGCATCGCGCGCGCCGGACACCGAATAGTTGGTCGAAGAATTGTTGCCACGCTGCCCGCCAACGCCGGGCGCGAGGAAGGTGAGCTTCTGGAAATCCTTGCTGTTAAGCGGCAAATCCTGCAAGCGCTGTTCGGTGATGATCTGCGACACGTTCGAGGTTTGCGACTGTACGACTTGCGCGTCGGCCTTGATCGTGATGGTTTCGTTGACGCCGCCGACGGAAAGCACGAGATTGACGATGGCAGCTTCGTTGACGGTGATGAGCAAGTCTTCGCGCTGCGCGCGTTTGAAACCGTCTTTTTCAATCATCAACGTATAGACTCCGGACGCCACGCGCGCGAACTGATATTCGCCATCGCCGCCGCTGGTCGTCGTCAGGGTGGTTGCCGTCGCATTGTTTCTCAGTGTGATGGTCGCTCCGGCAATCGCGGCGTTGCCCGGATCGCTGATGCGTCCGCGCAAAGAGCCGTTGATGCTGACCTGCGCAAAAGCTGTCAATGAAAAGAGTAGTGTGGCGCTGACCAAAGCAGCGAAGTATCGAAGTCGCATGACAATCTCCTTCTTGTCGAACAAGCAAAATAAATGGTATGGATTCGTAAGGCGGGATCGTGGCACGGCTGAGGAAGGTCCGCGACGGGTTTTCAATCAGTGGTTAAGAATCGCCGTTGACTGGCCGGATATTCAGAAAGAACTATTTCCCAACTTTTATGACTCGACTTTATCCATTTAAGTGGACCTGGGAAGCGCGTTTTTCGCTTTCGCCCCGGACTTGTTCTGGCTCTTGCGCCGCCGCGTGTGCCAGACCTTCGGCCTTTGCCCTTCGACTGGTGTTTCGTATGAACACCGGACTTTTTCACAAGCCGAATTCCGGCTCGACTCTTATTCAATGAATGGGCAGCTTGCGCGGATGAGCGGCTGAAAATCAGCCTTGAGATTTGGCGTTGCTGGCGGCGAAACCAGTTGATGATGCACTCTCGGTTGACGGGCTGATTGCGGGTCAAGGGATGATCGTCTTCGGCTATGTAAGGGAACGCAGGCGTTTTAGCGTCAGCCAAAACATAATGGCGCTTAACAACAATAAAGACAGGCCAGAGAAAGGAAACGGTTGCGGCTGTGTTTCGGCGCTGAATTGATGGTGCGGCATTTGTTGCCAATCAATCGGCGGCGGCGCGTCATTGCGCATCATGGCTGGATAAAAATACTTGCGGATTTGTTCGTGAAAGCGGCGCACGGAATCGAGATAAGCCAGATGATTTTCCAAATCCGTCTGTGCGATTTGATTGAAAGCTGCTTGTGCATTGATCGTTGGTGTCAGCCACGCCACCCGCTGCATCCATTGCTGACGTTGCAGCAACTTTGCGCGCAACTGAGCAGAGGCGGCGGCAGCCTCCACGTCGCCGAGATGTTGTGCGGCGTAATACCAGCCATACGAAAACTTATCGAGCGGCACTTGAAAGCCCGCGTATTCGGGATAGGCCTGAAAAAACCGCTGCATCGTTTCAGGCTTCGGGCGATCCCATTGCGAGTGATAGCCTTCGCGTTGATTGATGGTAACGGCTAGCGCTTCAGGCACGGGCAGCATAACTGACAGCGCGACATTCAGCGCCGCCGGAATCAACATCGTCAAGGTCAGCCAGGCACCCAGCAAGGCCAACGCATTGAAATTCGAGGAGCGGCGAAATGACATCACGAACCACGACGACGCGAACCAAAACAACAAATAGGCCAATGAAATCAGGGTGGCAAACGCGAAGCGCCGATCCAACGGCAGCCGCAGCCAAACCAGCGCGACCAGCAAGGTCAGCAACCAGACCGCGACAATCGGCAAAAAACGAATGATTGCCTTGACGGCTAACACCTTGCGCGCAGAAACAGGTTGCGAACAAAGCAGCGGCCAGATGCCCAGTTCCTGTTCCGACGAAAGCGTGTTGTGCGTGAAGGTGATGATGAGCAGCGGATACAAAAACACCAGCAAAAACGCGAGGTCGAAATTACCCAGCGCCAGCGTCGCCGGATTGCTGATATCGCTGTCATACAATTGGCCTTCCAGCGCGAGCATTCGCACTTTCAGGTTATACGGATTCACATCGCGCAAGCCGATAGACAACGGGGCAAAGCGCGATGGCTCATGGCGTGTAAAGTGGTTGAGGTAATACAACGCCTCGATGGCTCCGGCAGGAGTATTAGGGTGCAATGCCAGCACTTTCTCAAAATGCGCGCGTTGAAATTCCGGCGCGGCGGCCAGCACGTTTTGTTGCGCCACGATGACGCGCCGCCCGTGTTCGATGGCATAGAACCCGGCTAGAAAAATGACCAGCAAGCCCAGCAGGATAGCGCGTCCGGCCAGAAAGTTTTTCAGTTCCAGGAGTAAAAGTCGTTTCATGTTCATTGCACAATGCGCGGCGTGATGCGCCATACAACAGCCAATAAAATCAGGCTCCAGCCCAGCAACGCAACGACGGACAGCCATTGTTGTTTGAGCGTCCAGCCAATCAATTGCGGGCGGAATTCAAACGCGGGAAATTCCTGCCAATGCGTCTTGCTGGCGCGTTGATTCCGGTCGTTTTCAAATTTGATTTCGGTCATGTGCAGTTGATTCAGTTTCTGCACCATCTCGAACCGGAAGGTTTCGGTCTGCCGCTGAAAGTCGGCGTAATGCGCCAGGTCTGATCCGGCCAACGCCATGGAAAGTGTGCGTATCGCCAGATATGGATTGATCACCGCCGCCCATTCGCTGAAGCGATTTTGATGGTGAAACGTGTCGAGCAATTCGCCGTACTGCCGCCGGAAAATATCGGAGCTGATCTTTTCGCCTTCTGACATCACGAACGCGCCGTAATTGAACGGCAGGTCTTTGACGTCGCTGACGTTGTATTTTTTCAGCGTCTCGGCGCGCAGCGCGGCAAAGTGTGGATCGTCGGGATTGTGGCTATCGCCTTCTTGGCTGGTGGCGAGTTCGAGCGCGGCGTCGAATTGCGCTTTAGCCGGAGCCGGAGCCACCGCTGCACCGAGCGTTTGCGCGCCGCGCGGCATCACGACGCAAAACACAATCCACAATAAAATCAGGCTCGTCAGCGCTCCGCGCGAGGTTTGTTGCCACGCCGAAATCAACACCGTGAACACCGAACAAATCAGCAGATACAAACCGTAACCACCGATCAACCCAAGCGTGCGCCACAACGTATCGCGGCTGAACTCATGGCCGGAGAACACGCGCCAGACCAGCAGCAGCAACGTGCCTGGCACAGTAATCAACAACGTCATCGCCGCTACGCCAAGCGTTTTGCCAACGATAATTTCGCGCCATGTCACGCCTTGCGCCAGCAACATCGGCAACGTTCCACTCTCGCGCTCGCCCGTAATCGTGGCAAACCCCAAAAAGAAAATTGCCAGCGGCACCAGCAATTGCAGCACCAGCGCCGGGCTGAGTTCGCCAAAACGCAGCATCCCGCCCGCGTGATTCGCTTCGCTGAAATTCGCCGTGTTCTGGCGATGCGGTTCAAGAAAGACCGAAGTTCCCGCGAAGCTGTCCACGCCGGAATCAAAGAAGCTGAGCGGCGCTTTGGGACGAAAGGCCAAATAGCCATAGTGCGAAGCGCGATGCGGATGGCGGTCGGGTTGTTCCAGCCAGTTCGAACGCACGCGCTGTTGGTATTCGTCGCGCTGCGCA
>CAZRXE010000658.1:0-1906 GCA_964603695.1 uncultured Heliomicrobium sp. | reverse complement strand
TCAACCGCGTGATTATTGACCCACAAACCAAACCGTTCATCCAGAACTTCAAACTTGATTTCGGCAGCGGGATCAATCTGAAGCCCGTCAGCGAACGGCTCGTGCTGGGGGCGGGCAGCACGCTGCTGACGCCGGAAGATTTCACCGTGACGCAGTTGACTGTGAAAAAGCCTTTCCCTTTCGAGCCGTTTTTCATGCGAACGAAGTTCCGGTTCATCGAAGGCTATCAGGGCAACGACACCGTGCGCGGGTGGCGGGATTTCGACAGCATCTATCACGCCGTGTTCGCCGATTTTCGCGGCAGCGGAGGTTATCCGAAAGGCAAGGCGTACGGGACAGTTCCCGAAGGACTGCTGCTACGCCCCGCCATTCCCAACGACGAATTGTTTGGCAGCGATGGAACCTACGGACCGAAGGCGAACTTCAAGATCGCAGTGCGCGAACTGCCTGATAACGGACGCTTCCGCGTGACGGTGACGGCGGCGAAATATGACGATGGCCTGCTGCTGGACAAGGGCGCGGCTGCTGCGGAAGGCGCGGAAATCGCAGTCAATAACGGTTCGGCGCTGATTCGGACGCCGGGCATTTATCAGGTCGCTGTGCATCCTGGGCCGCTCGCTGCTGCGCCGGAAGCGGACACGTCAAAGCTGAACGAAGGGCTGGCGGGATCGTGGACATTGGACGGCGAGCCAGAACCGACGCGGCTGGCGGGCAAGGCGAAGTCTGCCGATTCGCCCTTCGGCAAGGCTCTGGCGCTCAACTCCAACGCGGACGCGCTGACGATTCCCGGCAACGGCGCGAGCAACGTGGGAACCGGCGAGTTCACCGTTTCGGCGTGGATTAAACCGCGTGGCAATGGCGCGGTCATCAGTGCGGGCGGGCACGGCGCGCAGGGCTGGTCGCTTGATCTTGAAGAACGCAACACGCTTCAGTTTGTCTCTGCAGGCTTGCAGGGCGCTTTCAACGGCAGAGTCGTTTCGCAGCCGGATTCGATTCGGCGAGAAGCCTGGCAGCATCTCGCAGTTGTGGTGCAACGTGGGAAGAACGAAACGCGCATTTATGTGAACGGCTTGCTGGTCGGGCGCGGAACAACAGGGCTGGCGAATCTCGATGCGAAAGGCTCCATCGTTTTTGGGAATGCCGGGGGAGTGGAATCGTTCAAAGGCTTGATTGATGAAGTCCGCATTTACAAACGCGCGCTCGCGCCTGCGGAAATTCAGGGGTTGGTTTTGCCGGGCAAGGCTACGATTGCGGCGACTCCGCCGCAGCAAAATCGCCCGCAGGGTCGAAACAACGCGGCGAGACTCCCCGACGTTGCCCTGAAAATCGGCGACCGACAATTTACTGGCGGGCTGCAACAACCTGCTTTTCTGGTCGTCCGGCTGGCAGCGGGCGCGACTCCGATCAGCGCCGTCATTGATGGCGTATTCGACGCCGCCAAAATCACGCTGACGCCGTTGCCCGAAACGCACGAAGCAGCGCGCCGCTTCCTCGCCTTTGAAAAACGCTTGCCGAAAGTCGGTGTGTATCTGGGCTTCCGCCGCGATTGCGGCAGCTCGCTTGTCGCCGTAGGCGAACCACAGCCCGTCGGGAAAAAACTCGCCCGCTACACGTTTGAAGGGGCAATCCGCAACTTCCCGAACGCTGAGGTGGAGAAAGACAACGTCAACTATCTGGCAGGCGTTCGTGAGCTTGGCGTGCGCAGCGAATACACCGACGGACGCGACATGCCGCGCTTGCTGATTCGCTCGGTCGAGTTCGAGGGGCCGTTGCACGAAGCGTGGCCGCCAACGACGTACAAAAACATCTTCATTGACTCCGAACAGAAGAACGACCGTTCTGCTTATGCCCGACAGATTCTCCGTAACTTCGCGCGGCGCGCATATCGCCGTCCGATCACGACAGC
>CAZRXE010000657.1:0-3782 GCA_964603695.1 uncultured Heliomicrobium sp. | reverse complement strand
CATTGGTTCAGGAGATTCAACAACGAACGGCGGCGAGCTTCGGCGTGCAGTTGACGCCGGAGCCTGTCTTTGTTGGCTTTTCGCGGCTTCCAGCGCCGCCGGCTTTTTGAAGTTCGCCCCGCGCATTGCTACTATCGCCGCCGTAATCACCGAACAATCGTTTCCCAACCATCAACAACTTATGTCAGAAACCAAAATCAGAGTGTTGTTAGCCAAACCCGGCCTCGACGGTCATGACCGTGGCGTCAAAGTCATCGCCCGCGCCTTACGCGACGCCGGGATGGAAGTCATTTACACAGGCTTGCGGCAAACGCCGGAACAGATCGTCAACGCCGCTTTGCAGGAAGACGTGGACATCGTCGGGCTTTCGATTTTGTCCGGCGCGCACATGACCATCTTCCCGCGCGTGCTGGATTTGATGCGCGAAAAAGGCATGGACGATGTGCTGCTCTTCGGCGGCGGTATCATTCCAGACGATGACATCCCGAAGCTGAAAGAAGCCGGCGTCGGCGCGGTCTTCCTGCCCGGCGCTTCGACCGAAGACATCATCAAATATATCCGCGAGAACGTGAAACCGCGTGACTGACGACACTCGCCCAATCCTGCTGGAAACGCGCGGGGCCATCGCCGTTTTAACCCTCAATCGCCCCGCGCAACTCAATCGTCTAACTCAGGCAACAATGGCTGAACTGGCCGATCTGCTCGCGCAATTGCGCCGGCAGGAGGACCTTTGCGTTTTGATCGTCACCAGCACGGGCGGCGTCTTTTCGGCGGGCGCGGATTTGAATGAAGTGGCAGCTCTGGATTCGACCACGGCTTATGAGTTTTCGCGGCGCGGACAGGCGCTGCTGGCCGCGCTCGGCCAGGCCGCGCCGGTGACGATGGCGGCGATTGACGGTTACTGTTTGGGTGGCGGACTCGACATCGCGCTCAGTTGCGATTTGCGTTACGCCACGCCGCGTTCAAGCTTTCAACATCCGGGCGCGAAACGCGGCATCATCACCGGTTGGGGCGGCACGCAACTGCTGCCGCGTTTGATCGGCGCTGACGAAGCTCGCCGCCTGCTCATCACCGGCGAACGCATTGACGCACAGGAAGCGTTGCGAATCGGATTGGTGAATCGAATCTGCGATGACGCGCTCGGTTTTGCCGTGCGGTTTGCCAAAGACATTGTCGAAGTGTTTCCCCGCCGGCATTTGCTGGAATTGAAATCAATCATTTCCGAACGCGAAAAGATCGGGCAACAGATATGACTGAAAAAATAATGTCCCCCAATTAAAGGAAAAGCGCGGCATTCGGATGAATGCCGCGCTTTCCAAAAATCAGCCAAAATGACTTTGGTGACAAATCCGCCTGTCGCCCTAACGCGAAGCTGTCGCGCCGTTCGGTTTCAGCCATTGGTCGAACCAATCCAGCACGGTCATGTACCAAAGCTCGCTGTTCTGCGGCTTCAGCACCCAGTGGCCTTCGTCAGGGAAATAGAGCAACCGCGACGGCACGCCTTTGCGTTGCAGCGTCGAAAACAACTGAATGCCTTCGCCGATGGGCACGCGGTAATCCAGTTCGCCGTGGACGACCAGCGTCGGCGTTTTGAATTTCGCGGCGTGCAGGTGCGGCGACCACTTGGTGTAAAGCTCAGGCTTTTCCCACGGCGTGCCTTTGAATTCCCATTCCTGGAACCAAAGCTCTTCGGTGGCATACATGCTCGTCGAGTTGAAAATGCCCGCGTGCGAGACGAAGGCTTTGAAACGGTCGGTGTGTCCCATCATCCAGTTCACCATATAACCGCCGTAAGAACCGCCCGCCGCTCCGATGCGACCCGCGTCCACGTAACCTTGCTTGACGACGTAATCCACGCCTTTCATCAGGTCTTCATAAACCGCGCCGCCCCAATCGCCGCTGATTTGTTCAGTCAGTGCCTGGCCGTAGCCTGTCGAACCGTGCGGATTGATAAGCACCGCCACGTAACCGCGCGCCGCCCACATCTGCGCGTTCCAGCGATAGCCCCAATTGTCGAGCCACGCGCCCTGCGGCCCGCCGTGAATGAGCAGCACCATCGGATACTTTTTCGCTTTGTCGAACTGCGGCGGTTTGACGATGAAGCCGTGAATTTTGGACGTTTCCGTTTTGCCGAAATCCGTGGTGACTTTGACCGCGCCCAGCTTGCGCGTTTTCGGATTCGGCAAGGAAGCCTTCGCACCTTCAAACCAGAAATCTTCCGCCGCGTTCAGATCAAGCTGCGCCAGCAACGCGGCGTTTGTCGTGGTCAATTGGCGAACGTTACCGCCATCAACATTCGAGGCGAAAACTTCAGCGGGCATTGTCAGGCTGGAGCGCGTGAAAGCCAGCGTTTTGCCGTCGCCGGAAAGCGAGATGCCGTTGCTGGCGGTTTTGGCAATCAAGGGTTTGACGCCGCCGCCGCCTGAGTTTTGGATGGAAAGCGAGCCGATCAATTCCCTTCCCTGATCTTCGGCTCCGATAAAAAGGTTTTGGCTGTCGGGCGACCAGACCATTTCGCCGACGTTGCGGTCGAAGCCGGCGGTTAGTTCTTTTGAAGCGCCGCTTTGCCGGTCGTAAAGCATCAGCTTGAAGCGGTCGGCCTCGTAACCGTACCGATCCTGCGAACGATAAGCGATCCATTTGCCGTCCGGTGAATAACGCGGCGTGCTGTCATAACCGGTATTCGCGCCGGTGATGCGTTTGGCTTCGCCGCCTGAAATAGGCACGACGAACAAATCGTTGTTCGTGCTCAGAGCTTCCTGTTTGTCTGTGTTGCGCGCAAAGCAAAGCTCTTTGCCGTCGGGCGAAAAGTCATAAGCCAGAGGGTCGCCAAGCGAGAACGGCGGCGAATCGAAATCGCCCGGCGTCACGTCTTTCGGCTCGCCGCCGCCGCTGGGAACGACGAACACATGCGAACGTTTGCCGAGTTTGAAATCCGACCAATGGCGGTAAAGCAGCCGGTCGGCAACGACGGCTTTGACCTTGCTCGCGTCGGCGGCAGCGGCTTTGTCGGCGGTGCATTTCAGGTCGCCGCATTCTGGATAGACTTCGGTGGAAAAGGCGAAGAGCTTGCCGTCCGGCGACCAAGTGAAATCCGCGACGCCGAGCGGAACATCGGTGACTTTGCGTTGTCCTGAACCGTCTGCCGCCGCGACGAAAATTTGCGGCGCGCCGTCGCGACTGGAAAGAAACGCAATCCATTTGCCGTCGGCGGACCAACGCGGCGTGTCGTCGTTGCGGCTGGACGTAATCAACTGCTTCGCTTCGCTGCCACCACTGCTGCTGGATGCCGGGACAAGCCAGATGCTGCGTTTGCCGCGATTGGCTTGTTTATCAACCGCGTTGACGACATAGGCCACCCATTTGCCGTCCGGCGAAATCTGGGCATCGGCCACGCGCTTCATCGAAATCAGATCGTCGAAGGTGATGGGGCGTTTGGCCTGGGCAAGCGCCATCAGCGTAAAAGAAACAACCACAAGCACTGACCAAAAAGCTTTACCAAACTGTTTCATAGAATTTCTCCGAGTATGGTCATTTGAGTGGCAGGTATTCCACTCGATTTATCCATTCAGCCGGTTCAGACGCTCCGGCAATGAGTTCCAAATCCGCAATGCACTCGCCAATGGAAATGTTGAGTTGGTGTGCATAAATGATTCCGCCAAAATCCATCCCCAATTGTTGCCGAAGCTTGGCCTCGCGTAGCAAATCATCGTCTTGAGTGAAGAGTACTCTGCCAAGCTCATTGGCGCGGTCGAGCAGCAAGGGGTCGGCCAATCTTCGAG
>CAZRXE010000656.1:0-7878 GCA_964603695.1 uncultured Heliomicrobium sp. | reverse complement strand
CTCTGACGGAAACCTTGAACCAATTCTGCCGGAAAAGCGTCGGCAGTATGCCGAAGAAGGAGACTCAATGACAAGCAATGCTGATACTTGCGGGAAAATCTCATGGTTCAAAAACAGGCTGGCGGCACTCAAGCCGTCATCTCCAATAAGCCAAACAAATTTTTTGGTCAGGAGAAAATTCCGGGAACCTTTTCCCCTAAGTGGCGTGTTAGGCCACGTGTGTGTAGTTTGTGTGAGGTGATCAGCCGCGCAACCGCGAGGGAAGGTCACCTCGATTTTTTTGTCCAGAAGTCGCCCGCGACCCCGCGAACCCTCACGGTAAGCGACTGAAATCAACCGAGCCTGGCCTTTACAGCAATCTTTCGATGTTTTAGTCTGGCGTTGCTCGATGCCCCTACCCTCAGTTGCGGTTGCGAACTTACAAAATAACTCAATCGCTTCAAGCAATCATTAGCTTCGGGCAAAATCGCTTCGGGCGCGGAATTCACTATGAAACCTCTGGTAAATTTATCCAGCACTCCTTTTCGTAATCGGCGGCTGTTCTGGCTGGCGATTCTGTTATTTTTCATCATCCCCTCCTATATTGGATTGCAGGCGATTCAGACAGCCGCGCGGATTGAAGGCGAAATCATCCGGCAGGACTTTAAAACCAAGGACGCCGAGGTTCGACTGGCGAAGGTCAATAAACCGGTCGTGTCCGGAACGAAGATTTCCTACGAGCAGAACAAGGAGCTTGCCGCTGCTGACGAATTGATCGCCCGACGGACATTTTCCTGGTCGCAACTGCTAGATCAAATTGAGCAAAACCTTCCGCCGGGCGTTCGAGTGTTGCGCATTTCGGTGACGCAGATTCAACCACAAGAGCGCGAAGAATCTTTTGACGGAAGCGAAAATGCCGCTACGTTGGGGATGATCGTCATTGGCAAAAATGGGCAGGACGTGACGAACATGATGAATCGCATGCACGAATCCAACCGCTTCAAAGTCTTTCCCTTGAGCAGAAAAGCAGTTGAAGGCACTGAAGAGATCGAATTTGAATTAAAGGTGGAATACTTTCCGCCCAAGCTGCCCGCTCGCGCCAACCCGAACCGTCAGGTCGCGGAAGCAAAACCGGACAAGGCAAAATCGGAAAGCCAGATTGCCAAAAAGACGGGAGAGAAGAAGTAATGAAATTGAATCCATCAAACCTGTTCGGCGGATTGCGGGACACCCTGGTACGCGCCCGACTGAATTTAGTTGAAATCATTGCGCTGGCGGCGGCGTTGGCATTCATCGGTGTGGTCGCGTTTTATTACTTCACGAAAGTGCAGCCGCTGCAATCTCAATTGGACGCGCTGGCCGAGCGCGAACGCATAGCTAAAGAAAAGCTAGAAAAGCTCAACTCGGATGAACAAAAGCGCCAGCAACAGGCCTCCAACGCCGAAACGATTCTGGCCAGTCTGACTGCCTTTGAAATTTATCTGAAGCCGGACGAGCGCGGGATGACCGAAATCATTAACGAAATTGACTCCTTGGGGAAAAAGCACAAAGTCCTGGCCGGAGATTCCACTTACCGCGTGGCCGAAGCCGATCAGCCGCCAGGCCAACAACTTGGCGAAAACGGCCAGCCGAAACAAAAGGCCAATGAAGACAAGCAAACGATTTATCCGGCGCTGGGCATTGATACCAACGTCATCGGCGAATACCCGAATTTGCGCCGCTTTTTGGGCGAGTTGGAACAGAGCCGGCAGTTTCTGATTATCAACAGCCTGGCGTTTCAGGGAGAATCCGAGAAAGTCAAACGCGAAGCTCAAAAAGCCGGCAAACAGAAACTGGAACCGAGTTCGCCCGATGCCGCGCTGGTCTCGTTGAAAGTCGAAATGGACACCTACTTCAAATCGCCCTACAAAAAAGAAACGAACAAACAGACCGGCAGCGCGTCAGAGACTCCGACGAACAAGCCTCTGGAAAAAGTCGCCAATCAAAAGACGCAGTAGCACGAATAGTTTTCTTAAGGGATTTGCAACATGAGTAAAGAAAAAGCGAAGGCCAAAGACAGTTTGGAGGCGAAAGAACAGCGGAAGAAAATCCTCCTGGGCGTGCTGCTACTGGCGATGGTGGTGGTGTTTTATTTTCAGTTTTTCTCCGACGGCGATTCTGGCCCGACTCCTGGCGCAACGATTAATCAAACAGCCGGTAGCTCTCCAACCAAAAAAGCTTCACCTTCGCCGACGCCCGCCGCGCTCAGGCCGGGGCAAAAGCCTGAGCGGATCATTACCGAGCCGCTGATTCTGGCTTGGTTCAGCACCAGAACTCCAGGCGACGGCACAGGCCGCAATATTTTCGTTTATCCGACCCCGACGCCTGAGCCGCCTCCAACCCCAGGGCCGATACTTCCGACGCCCACGCCGCTGCCGGTTCTGCTTTCGCAAGTGCAACCGACGGGCGTGCTGGGACGCACTGGCGATTTCACCATGACGCTTTACGGCGACAAGTTTCCAGCCGATGCGCAAGGCTTTCTGGAAGGCCGCCCCTACGAAACCAAAGTGCTCAGCCAGACAGAATTGAGAGTCCAGGTTCCGGGCGAAGCGATTATGCGAGCGGGCGCTCTGGGCGTGCAGGTGCGCAGCAAGGGCGACGCGAATTTGTATTCCAATCAGCTTTCAATCAGTGTGGCCGAGCCGCCACCGCCGTCTTATCGCTTCATCGGATTGTATTCCAACAAGAACGGTTTTTTGGCCGTGCTGAAGTCCCAAAGTGATGAAACCGATGTTTTCAACGTCAAAAAAGGGGATAAATTCGGCGGCCATTGGTTGGTACTCAGAATCAACGCGCAGGAAATAGAAGTTCAAGACCTTAATATTCCATCCGCCAAAATCACACACATCATCAAGTTCACGGGTGAGAATAGCTAAGTGCCTGTTTGGAAATTAGCTCCGTAGGAGCGGCATCTGCCACATTTCGCTCCTACAGAGCGTGGAGAACTACAACTCGCAAAACTATAAACAGGCCGCTCCTATGGAGCTAAAGACCGCAAATCGCATTTACAAACAGGTTCTAGGACAAACTACACAGAGGAATCGGTAATGAATCTTCCGACCCAATCAAAGCGGAAACAAAATCGCAGATCCCAGCGCGAAGAGCAGGGCTATGCACTGGTCGCGCTGGTGGGAATCATGATGTTCGCACTGATTTTGACCACGGCTGCCGCGCCAATGGTGCAGAAAGAATCGCAGCGCGAACGCGAGGAAGAAATGCTTTGGCGCGGTTCGCAAATCGCCCGCGCTATTCAGGCTTACGGCCCATTGGGAATCAACGGAAAGCCGCTGACCGATCTGAAAGAACTGGTCGAAGGGCGTGAACAGCCCGGCGCGGCAGGCGGAACGAAAATCGGCAGGGTGCGTTTTCTGCGGGCCTCAGCGTTGTGCGATCCGATGGTTCCCTGCAAAGACGGCTCGAACTGGCGGATGGTTCGCGCCAACGACGCCTTAATCAAGGATTTTTATGATCTGCTGATGGCCAAACAGAGTTCCCTGCCGCTGGGTTCGCCGGAGCGAATGCAATTGGAAATTGCATTGAATTCGCTGCGGCCCTTCATCGCCGGTGCAGTCAGCAACGTTCCCGGACAGGCTTCGAGCCTGCAACTCGGTGGTTCGTTCAATAACGGCAATTCCGGTGATGGACAACAGCAAGGCGACAATTCCGATTCCAGCATCGGCCCTAAAACGCGCCCCATCCTGGGCGTTTCCAGCGAAAAGAACGGAACAATGTTTCGGAACTATTACGGCGTAGAGGAATACAAACGCGCCTTGTTTTTCCCCGGCGTGCCCGTGCAAGCAGGCGGATTTGTCTTGCAAGCAGGCAGTGACGGTGCCACTGCGCAAGCGCCGATCAATGAACGCTGCGAGGACGGCAGTTTGAGAATCAACGGTCAATGCGGTTTTGGTGTGATCAAGGACGGGCGTTGTCCGCCAAGCAAACGTGGGCCTGATGGCAGTTGTATTCCGTAATGAGCAGGGTTGACCACTTGAGCAGCCAAACAAGATAAAATCTCGGACGCGGATGAGCAGGTTTAACGAACAGCTCAGCCGCGTTTTCTTTTTCCGGCCATATTTTCCGGGCGTCTGATTTCTGCAATACTTGACGACATTCCACTGAACTTTACTAATCAACGGAGATCATTAACCCATGAAGATTATGGTGACTGGTGGCGCGGGCTACATCGGCAGCGTGGTCGTCGAACAGTTGCTCAAGCCGGGGCATCAGGCTGTTATTTATGACAATTTGAGCAAAGGCCTTCGCGCCGCTGTCGTGCCCGAAGCCGTATTTGTCGAAGGCGATTTGCGGGATGCCGAAAACGTTTTGCGCACTTTGGACGAGCAACAAGTTGAAGCCGTCATTCACATGGCTGCCGATTCGCTGGTCGGCGAATCCATGAAAGACCCGTTGAAATACTTCCAGCACAACACCGGCGGCGCGATGTCGTTGCTGGGCGCGATGCTCAAAGTCGGCGTCAAAAAGATCGTGCTGTCTTCGACCGCCGCCACTTACGGCGCGCCCGAAACTATGCCCATCACCGAAGAAACGCCGCAAATTCCAACCAATCCTTACGGCGAATCGAAGTTGATGATTGAAAAGACGCTTCGCTGGTGCGATGAAGCTTATGGTTTGCGTTATGTCGGCTTGCGCTATTTCAATGCCGCCGGCGCGAGCGAACGCTGCGGCGAAGATCACGAACCCGAAACGCATTTGATTCCAAACGTGCTGCGTGTGGCCGCCGGCAAAGCTTCGCACGTGAACATCTTCGGCGAAGATTACCCGACGCCAGACGGAACCTGCGTCCGCGATTACATTCACGTGGTTGATCTGGCCGACGCGCACATTCTGGCGCTGAATGTGATGGAACGCCGCAGTGAGGTCTACAACCTGGGTTACGGCAGCGGCTACTCCGTCGCTGAAGTCGTCGAAATGGCGCGTCGGTTGACGGGCAAATGGATTTCCACCGAAGCCGCGCCGCGCCGTGTCGGCGACCCGCCCGTGCTGATTGCCAGTCCGGACAAAATTATGCGCGACCTGGGTTGGAATCCGCGCCACAGCGAATTGGATCGGATTATTGAATCAGCCTGGCGCTGGCATCTGGCACACCCAAACGGTTACGAAGGCTGATGGTGGTTAGTGATTGGCTGACAACCACCAACCACCAACCACCAATTTTATGCGCGTTATCGCCGGACAATTCAAAGGCCGCCGCCTCAAAACTCTGGAAGGACCAGCCGTTCGCCCAACTTCGGATCGAATGCGCGAGACGGTATTCAACATTCTAGCGCCGCGCATCGAAGACGCGCGATTTGTTGATCTTTGCGCCGGTTCGGGCGCAATGGGCATTGAAGCTCTTTCGCGCGGCGCGGCGCACGTGACTTTTGTCGAAGCCTCGCGCAAAGCCGCCCTGATCATAAGCGAAAACCTGCGCCATTGCGGCATTCGGGAAAACTACACCTTCGTTGCACGCGATGCCTTGACCGCGCTCAAACACTTCGCGCGTGGCCAGCAGCAATTCGATATTTTCTACTTCGACCCGCCTTACGATTCCGGCCTTTACTCGCCCGTGCTTTGGCAAATTGCGCGCGGCAACCTGCTGACAGAAGAAGGCGTTTTGATTGTCGAACATCGCCGCCAATTGGTCTTAGCGCCGAATTACGACGACTTGCGCCCTTACCGCGAATTGGCGCAAAGCGATACCTGCCTGACTTTTTATCGAAACGAGGCCTCGCGGCTGCAAGCTGAACCGGAAAACTACGTCAAGTTGTAAAGCTTCTCGTTCGTGATTACAGTTTAGAAGCATTTCCAACAACAAGAGGGATGAAAAGATGTTTAGCTGCGTGAAAAAGCCTACCGTTTCGCTGGCTTTGATTTTCTTACTGTTTAATAACGCGCTGGCGCAAAGTGGTCGCGGACGTACGCCGACTCCGCCGCCACAGCCCAAACCTGCGCCCAACAAGACAGTGGTTAATCCCACAGTGCTGGGCGTGCCCGAAGGCGGCAAGCTGGTCAAACAGGATTTGGAAGGCGTGACTTCGCGCTTTGCGCTGAGAAACGGGCTGACCGTGCTGGTGCGCGAAAAACATTCCGCGCCGCTGGTGGTCGTCAACATTCGCGTCAAGTCGGGCATACTGACCGAACCGGATGAGGCTGCGGGCATCGCGCGGTTGACGTACAAAGCCTTGCTGCGCGGCACGGCCACGCGCAACGGCGCGGTCATCGAACGTCAGGTGGCCAAACTCGGCGGCGTGTTCACTTCCGAAGTCGCTTACGACCACACGTCCTTCACCTTCATCGCACCGGCGGAAAGTTATCAGGCAATGATCGAATTGCTGGCTGATCTGCTGCACAATCCTGCTTTCAAGGAAGACGATGTGAAGAAAGCCGCCGACGAAGTCCTGCTCGACGCCAAACTGGCGCAAGACCGTTTGGAACAGGCATCACGAGAAAAACTTTATGCCGCAGCCTTCACCACGCACCGCCTGAAACGCGGCAGTGCCGTGGCGGAAAACTTTCTGGCGTCGGTGAAAAGCCAACAGGTGCAGGCCTTTTACCAGGCGCATTACCAACCCGTGAACACGCTGATTACCGTTCTGGGCGATGTTGCGATGCTGAATGCGTTGGGACAGGTGCAGTTGCAATTCGGCAATTTCAAATCCGCCTCCGCACCGCAGCCTGCCGCTCCTCAACCAACAATTGCCGCCAAACCAACGCCAACGCCCACCAAATCAGCAGCGACCAACACTGCCGTCACCACGCCGATAACTGAACCGGCAGCGCCCGCCGTGCCGGCGACCACGCTCGAAGAAGCCGCGCAGGACAAGCTGCGTTACATCAACGCCCGCGCCGACATAGGCCAAAGTCTATTGACCTTTGGCTACCGTACGCCCGCGTTTAAGGGCGACAAAGAAGGTTTGAAAGAATTGGCGGCGTTGCAGGTGCTGGCCGCCGTTTGGGGATTGGGTGACGGTTCGCGAATGTATCAGGGGCTGCGCGAAGGCCTGGCTTCGCGCGACAAACAAAGTGTGGCAAGCCGCGTCGGCGCGGAGTTTCAAATCGTCGGAAACGCGGGCATTCTGATGGCGCAAATGACCGTTGCGCCGGATCGCATTGACCGCGCCGAGGCCGAGTACGTTCGAGAAGTCGAACGCTTCCGCCGCGAAATCGTCAGCGAAGGCGAATTGCAACGCGCCAAATCCTTGCTGGAAAAAGCGCGCTATGATGCGCTAGCCACGTTTGAAAGCGAAGTCGAATTGCTGGCCGATTTCCAAACGCGCTTCGGCGATTGGCGGCTGTTCGATTCGCATTGGAGCCGCATCCGCGCCGTCACAGCGCAGGACGTGCAAGCAGCAGCGGCGAAATATCTGGCGTTGTCGAACACGACCGTTGCCGAATACGAACCGGGCAATGCCACGCCACGCACTTTCACATCGGAAAAGTTCGCTGAACTGATGGTGGCTTTCGCGCCCACAGCGGCACAATCGCTCAGTGCCGGCGAGGCCAAACCCGCCGTCGCACTCAAGACTTTCTCGCAAGGTTCGGAACGCAATCAGGCCACCGAAGGCCAAAACATCATCGTCGCTTCCGTGCCGTTGCCGATCAAAGATTTTTCCGTGCTGCGCGGCCCGCGCGCTTACGTTCGCGAAGATAAATCGCTGCCGACTATTTCCATCAGCGTGCTGTTTCAGGGCGGGCGTTTGCTGGAAGAGCCTGCCAACAGCGGGACGACGGAACTGATGTTGCGTTCGATGCTCAAGAGCACCGCGACGAAAAAGGCCGAACTAATTGCTTTGGAAATGGAGACTTACGGCGGGCAGTTTCAGATCGTCAACGAGCCGGACTTTTTCGGTTTCACGATGG
>CAZRXE010000655.1:0-3718 GCA_964603695.1 uncultured Heliomicrobium sp. | reverse complement strand
GTACCAGCGATTGATCGAAGCTTACTATTCGCAGGTTTGCGCATCCCTGACCGTGAAGTCCGGCAAGCAGTTGCCGGGAGACGTTGAACTGGCCCCAAAACAATCATAGTAGGAGTAAGTTATGTCTCGTATTGCTTTGGTTCACGACAATTTTGCGCAAATGGGCGGAGCGGAGAAAGTGGCAGAAGCCTTGCACAAGCTCCTGCCCGAAGCCAATTTACATTCAACACTGGCCGTTCGCGAAAAGCTTTCCGAAGAGTTGCGCCGGACGGACATCAAAACCACCTGGATGCAAAGCCTGCCGGGTTTGGCGCGTTACTATAGGCATTACTTTCCTTTGTACCCGCTGGCCGTCGAAAGCATGGATTTATCGGCTTACGATTTGATTGTTTCCAGTTGTTTTGGGTACGCGAAGGGAGTCAAAAAAAACGCCGACGCGGTACACGTTTGTTATTGCCACACGCCGGCGCGTTGGATTTGGAGGTACGACGATTACTCGGCGCGGGAGCAGTTCGGCCTGCTCAAGCGAGCGGTGTTGCCGCCGGTGCTGGCGCGGATGAAGCTGTGGGATTTGCGCGCGGCGCGCCGACCTGATTATTTCATTGCCAATTCGCACGTCGTGGCACGGCGCATCAGAGATTTTTATCGTCGCGACGCAGTGGTGATTCATCCGCCGATAGAGGTCAACCGGTTTCAACCCAGCGCGGAACAGCAGGATTACTATCTGGTGCTTTCCCGGTTGACGGCCTACAAGCGCATTGATCTGGCCATCGAAGCCTGCAACAAACTGCGCCGGAAGCTGGTTGTTGTCGGAACAGGTTCGGATTTGAAGCGATTGCAAAGTCTGGCCGGGCCGACAGTGACGTTTTTGGGCCGGCAGCCGGATGAGGTGGTGGAAGGATTGGTTTCGCGTTGCCGCGCGTTGCTCTTCACCGGCGAAGAGGATTTCGGAATGGTTCCGCTGGAAGTCAACGCGGCGGGGCGTCCGGTGATTGCGTTTCGTGGAGGCGGCGCAACTGAAACCGTGATTGAAGGCGAAACAGGCGTCTTTTTCGATCAGCCGACGGCCGCGTCGCTGGCCGGTGCGATTCAGGAGTTTGAAAGTTACTCCTGGAATCAGACGGCATTGCGCAAGCACGCGGAAAGGTTTGATTCGACGGTGTTTGCCCATAATTTCCTGGAGTTTTTGAGTTCCGTCAGGCCGGGATTGGTACCGGAAAAGGTGTCCGGCAGTTTGTCCACGGCGGCTTTCCCAGGCTTATTGGCCAGGGCGAGTTAGATGGAACCAGCAAGGATTGGAGGGAAAGAAATGCTTCCTCGGGAACAGGCAATTTTCAGGCGATTGGCGATTGCGGGCGGGCGTCCGGCGTTCGACGAAAAGTTGCACGTCGGGCGTCCGAATCTGGGCGACAAGGCGCGCTTGCTGGAACGAATCAACGATGTGTTGGAAAGCGGCTGGCTGACCAACAACGGGCCTTATGTGCGGGAGTTCGAGCGACGAATCGCGGCGCTGATCGGCGTCAAACATTGCATTGCGGTGTGCAACGCGACGGTGGGGCTGGAAATCGCGATTCGCGGGCTGGGCTTGAGTGGCGAAGTCATAGTGCCTTCGTTCACCTTCGCGGCGACCGCGCACGCTTTGCAATGGATAGGCGTTACGCCGGTGTTTTGCGACGTGGATCCGGCGACGCACACGGTTGATGTGCGCGATGTCGAACGCTGCATCACGCCGCGCACGACGGGCATTCTGGGCGTTCATTTGTGGGGCAACGCCTGCGACACCGGGGCGCTGGAAAAAATCGCACGCCGTCACAATCTGAGGCTGCTTTACGACGCCGCGCATGCTTTGGGCTGTTCACACAGCGGGCGAATGATAGGCAATTTCGGGCAGGCAGAAGTCTTCAGCTTTCACGCCACGAAGTTCTGCAATTCATTCGAGGGAGGTGCGATTACGACCAATGACGACAGATTGGCCGCGCGTTTTCGCGCTTTGCGCAACTTCGGTATGGCGGCGGATGGCGTGGCGCACGAAGTCGGCACGAACGGCAAGATGAGTGAGATTGCAGCGGCGATGGGTGTCACTTCGCTGGAAAGTCTGGACGAATTCGTGGCCGTTAATCAGGCTAATTATCGCGCCTACAAAAAACATCTGAACGGTGTACCCGGCGTGAAGTTGTTCAAGCATCGCGAATCGAACCGCAATAATTTTCAGTACGTGATTGTCGAAGTGGATAAGGCCGTCGCAGGACTCAGCCGCGATGAATTGCAGCGGATTCTGCACGCCGAAAACGTCATGGCCAAAAGTTATTTTTCGCCGGGCTGCCATCGGCTGGATGCTTACAGGCGGCGCGGACATCGCGCCTTGCCGGTGACCGAACAGTTGGCGGCGCGAACGTTGGCGCTGCCGACCGGATCGGCGGTTGGAGAACAGGAGATTGCGATGATCTGCCGGATTGTGGCAACGGCGGTTCGACAAGCCGGTTATGTAGCGAAATTCAAACAGGCGGAAGAAACGGTGCAGGCCGGCAGACGACGCGGAACCGAACTGGTTTGGGGAATGCTTCAGGTCGGGTTGTTCGCAGCCGAGATGACGCCGGGGTTGGTGGGATGATCGGAAAAGTGACGGAACAAGTTCGCCGTATAGCACAGGGACGCAGCGGCGCAACGGCGGTGATGCAATCGCTGGCAATCAAGCTGCTGGTTATCGCCGTCAACACGGCGACGGGCATCATCACCGCGCGGATGCTGCAACCGGAAGGGCGCGGCGAACTGGCGGCGTTGATTTTGTGGCCGGTGTTTTTGGCCAACGCCATGACGTTGGGCGTGCCGAGTTCGCTGGTTTACAACCTGCGCCGGGAGCCGGAGCAGGCCTCGCGATTTTTCGCGGCGGCGCTGGCGCTGGGCTTGGCGTTGGGCGCGGCGGCCACGCTGCTGGGAGTGGCGATGATGCCGCGTTGGCTGGCGCAATACCGCGCGGAAGTTGTTGTCATAGCGCAATGGATGATGCTGCACGCGCCGCTTTGCACGCTGATACTCATTGGGCGTGCGGCACTGGAGGCGCGCGGCGAATTCAGCCTTTCAAATGCCACATTGCTTTTCACACCTCTGCTGGGTTTGCTCGGCTTGATTGGTCTGGCGCTGGCGGGCGCGATGACGCCGTTTCGCGCGGCGCTGACTTACGTCTTCAACGGCGTGCCGGTGTTTTGCTGGATGGCGTGGCGATTGTGGCGATTGTTCCGTCCGCAAGGCTCTGAAAATGTGAGACAGGCTTCAGCCTATCCCACATTGCTGTCTTACGGTTTGCGGTCTTACGGCATTGATTTGCTGGGCGCGCTTTCCCTGCAGATTGATCAGGCGCTGGTTGTCGGATTTCTCAGCCCGTCGTCAATGGGGACTTACGTAGTGGCGCTGAGTTTGTCGCGGATGTTGCAACTGTTTCAGCAATCGCTGGTGATGGTTTTGTTTCCGAAAGCGGCGGGGCGCCCGGCGGAGGAAGTCATTGCCTTGACCGGGCGAGCGGCCCGTATTTGCACCCTGTCTGCGTCGGCGGCGGGCGCGGCTGTGATGTTGTGCGGGCAGTGGGTGTTGCGATTATTGTACGGCGCGGAATTCGTTACGGCGGCGAATCTACTGCGGTTGCTGGTGCTGGAAGCGATTTTGACAGGCACTACGATGGTGTTGGCTCAGGCGTTTATGGCGCTTGGCAAACCCGGAACAG
>CAZRXE010000654.1:0-4126 GCA_964603695.1 uncultured Heliomicrobium sp. | reverse complement strand
GATTGTCGCGAAGGCGTTGGCCGGGCGGGCGAACAAGCCTTACGTCTTCACCAAATGCGCCCGCGTCTGGGACGAAAACCGGCAGATCGGCAAACGCCTGAAAGCCGATTCCGTCCGCCGCGAATGCGAAGACAGTTTGCGGCGACTGAATGTGGACACGATTGATCTTTACCAAATCCATTGGCCGGAACCCGACGAAGAAGTCGAAGAAGGTTGGACGACGCTGGCTAAACTGAAAGAGGAAGGGAAAGTTCGCTGGATAGGCGTTTCCAACTTCAACGCCGAACAATTGTGTCGCGCGCAAAAAATCGCGCCGATCACGTCTTTGCAACCGCCGTATTCGTTGATTCGCCGCGAAATCGAAGCCGAAGTTTTGCCGTTTTGCGCGGTTCACAACGTCGGCGTGATTGCCTATTCGCCGATGGGATCGGGTTTGCTGACCGGCGCGATGACACGCGAGCGCGTTGAAAATCTGCCCGAAGACGATTGGCGGCGACGCGGTCCGCAATTTCAAGAACCGTTGTTGACGCGCAATTTGAAAATCGCCGACAAGTTGAAAGAAATCGCCGCGCGCCACAATCGTTCTGCCGGAGAAGCCGCGCTGGCCTGGGTGTTGCACAATCCGGTTGTGACCGGTGCGATTGTCGGTGTGCGCAATGCCGAGCAAGTTGGCGGCATCATCGGCGGCATGAATTTCCGGCTCAGCGCGGATGAAGTAGCGGAACTGGAAACGTTCTTTCAGCAAGTGAGTGGATGAGACAACGAGGCGGAGACTGTCACATTGCGAGTCTCACAATGTGTCGCGAAGCTTTAATGGAACTCATTGCCGGAACCAATTCGGCTCGCAGTGCGATCTTGCGCAATGCAAAATCACACCAAATCTGGAGGAGGAACTTTATTCTTCCGGCGCTCGGTCAATTTCGTTTTTTTGGCAAGGTGATTGCTCTGTAGATGGCGAGTTTGTTTCAGGTTTGGTTTGCGGGAATTGATACTCGCAGAAATGCCCGGGAGTACGGTGGTTCTACCCTGCGGTTTTCACGCTTGATTATTAATTCCATCAGTGTGAAGTCCGGTGGTTTCAACTTCGCCCTGTTACATTGATCCGCAATCGCCGAAAAGCAAAAACCGCAGTTCACGGCGAAATTGATTCTCCCTGAACTGCGGTTGTGTTTTTGGGCTTGAGTTAAACAGCCTACCCTTTCATCGAAACCGCGCTGCCACCGCCCAGCGAATCCAGATTCAACTTCAGATTCCAGTTCTCGCCGGACTTCATCATTTTGTCCCAACTGACTTCCGTGCCTTTGTAGGCGGCCATGCGGCCCAGAATCGTCGTCAATGTAGTGTCCGCGCCTTGTTCGCACTGGTTGTCGAATTTGCCGGATTGAATGCTCGCGACCAAAGCTTTCATCTTCGTGCCGACGGCGGCATGCAAATCAACTTTGCCGCAATCCACCTTGTCCGCAACTTTCTGGCCTTCTTCCAACTGGTTGTAGTTGATGGTGGCCGGGCCTCCCTGGAAAGATTCCGCCGCGCCCTTGCTGCCGAAAAACCGCTCGCCTTGCTGACGATGCCCACGGTTTTTGAACTGGTTGGAATTGAAGCTGATATGCACCTCACCCGCCGGCGTCTGGTAGGTATACGTCAGAATGAAATGATCGCTGCACAGATAATCCGCCGGCACGCCACCGACTTCCTTGCGCAAAGCGCGACCGCAAGTACCTGTCGCTTTGATTGGATGCGTGTTTAGCGCCCAGTTGTTGATGTCAATGATGTGAATGTTCTGTTCGGTGATGATGTCGCCGGACAGCGCGCGGTCAAACACCCAGTTGCGGATGCGCGCTTCCAGATCGGACATGCCCGGTTTGTTCTGTCGTCCTAGGTCGTTGGTGTAATAAAACGTCTGGCCGAGCACGATGTCGCCGATTTCGCCTTTGTGAATGCGTTCGACCATGCCGCGATAGCCTTCGTCGTAACGCTTCTGAAATCCGACGTGCATGCTCACTTTGCCGTCATATTTTTTGCCGATGCTTTTCACCTTCAAACATCCGGTCACGTCCGTGGCGACAGGTTTTTCCAGATACACGTGTTTGCCCGCGCTGACGGCGGCTTCCAGATGTTCCGGGTGGAAATACGGCGGACTGGTCACCAGCACCAAATCCACGTCTTTCGATTGCACCAGCTTTTCATAAGCTTTGTGGCCTTTGAACAAATTCGCTCCGGGAATGGCCGGGCGGCCTTTCGATTCCGAAAGCTTGCTCAAACTGGCGCGCGTGGATTGCAGCCGATCTTCAAACACGTCCATCAACGCCGTCACGCGCACATCCGTGTTGTTCAAAAATTCGCCGCCGTCATAATTGCCGCGCCCGCCGCAGCCTATAATGCCCAGACCCAGCGATGAATTCGCGCTGTAGCCAAAAGCCGTTGCCGACGGAACGATCAACAGACCCGCGCCCACCGCTGCCGAAGTTTTGACGAAGGTGCGGCGCGACACCGATGAATCAGAATTTGAATTCGTTTTCTCTTTCATTGCGAAGTTCTCCTAGTTGGGATGATGTGGTTAGCCGATAGTCTACTCAATTCGTCAAAAGCTCAAGTGCCGGTGACGTCCTTGAGAAGCTTGAAAAACGCCTGCTTGCGTTCGGTGTTGATGCCCCAATTGACCGGCGGGCATTGATAGCCGTCGCGGTAATCGCTTTTGCCCGGATCAAAGTAGCCCCACGAAGCATACGCACCCACGGCTTTCATCATGTTGTTCACGGGCTGGTCGAAATCGAAATGATCGTCTTCGTTGAAGAGAATCGGCATCGGACGATAGGCCGGATCGCGGCGCGTGATTTCAACCATCTCGGCAATACGATTCGGATTCGTCACACCGTTGCCGTGCAAGAGCAAAAAGTCTGAGGCTTTGACGACATTCGTAGTTGGAATCGCGTTGCCGCCGTAGCTGGTGCCCACCAAATAACGATAGCCACTGCGGCTCTTGCTCGTCGTGGCTTTGACCAGTTCGATTAATTCATGCACGCGACCGGGTTGGAGAATTTCGTGATCGTAGGAGCGAATGTTGCATTCGTTGTTCACTTCGATCAGCACGTTGCGCCAGCCGTTTTTATGCAGCCAGTTCGTCACATTCACGACCGCGCGTTTGATGGCGGCCTCGTCCTGCACACGCTGATCCTGTCCGAAATAGAAATAGCCGAGGATGACGACCATCCCCAATTGATCGGCGCGCTTGATGATGCGGGCCAATCGTTTCAGATAGTCGGGACGCAAACTGCCATCGCTTTCAAACGCGCTGTTATGCCAGGGCTGTTCTTTGGAATACCCCTGCGGACTGCCGCCTTGCAAGTTGAGCGTGAACGCCAGCAAGCCGTGTTTGCGCCATTCGGGCATCGCGGCAATAAACTCGCGCGTGTTGCGTTCGGCGTCCCATTGATGAGTGTCGGGATAATTCCAGCGGCTGCGCGTTTCCGGGTTCAGATCGTCATAAATCCCCTGCACCATCCGCGAATTCATCAGCAGCCCCTCGATTTTCCTGCCCTCATAGGTGCGGCCTTCGTAGGTCGGGCGTCCGTTGATGAAAAAGCGGTCTCCGTCAATCGAGATAGTGGTTTTCGCGGCAGCCGCCGAGTTTGACGACGCGGCCAGTGTGACCGCAGGAACCGCCATCAGAAAATCTCTACGTTTCAGTTTTGACATAAGCCTCCCTCAACAACCTTTGCCAACGCAATGAGCCAGCACAATTTTCAGTTCGGGGAAACGGATCAAGCGGTTGATATTGCGGTTGCCGCTTCAACACGCGAAAGCCCAATTCCTCAACACATCGTTTCAGTTCGTCCCGATAATTTGCCGCGCCAATATATGGATAAAGGCAGTGGTTTCCCACCAACCGCTCCGACTGCGCTTTGATGGTGCGCGCGATTTCGTGGTGGGCGGCGCGGTAACCCGCTACAACCGGAAATGGAATCACGACCGAAAGATCCACGCCCTGCTGATCCAGCGCGCAGAGTAATTGCTCGGCGATATAACGCCACCCGCGATGCAAGACGTGACCGAGATGTGTGCGCGAATCGAAGACGCGCAACCCCTCTTTCATGCTTCGCCCTCACGCACGGCCTGCTCAATCAGG
>CAZRXE010000653.1:0-2793 GCA_964603695.1 uncultured Heliomicrobium sp. | reverse complement strand
CCGAAAGTGACTGTGACTTTGTAATTGCCTTCGGGCAGCGCGACGGAAAAGAAAAACGGTTGTGTGCCGTTGATGTCGGCTCCGGGTTCCAGACCGTAGCCGTTTTCGGCGCTGTAGATCGTCGTGGGCGAAATCCGCGCGTACTCCGGTTTCAACGCGCCCGAACCAAAATCAAACTTCATGAACCGGGAGTTGACGCGATTGAGCGACGCTGCCTTTTCGGAAAAATAAGAAGCCAGCCGATTCGGCGTCAGCATTTTCAATCCGGCGACGACGCAGGCGGCGTTCAGTTCCGCGCCAGCCAGACTGGTGTGCGTGTGTTCGTCGGCAAACAGCGGCTCGACTTTTTCCGCGTCCATTGCTTCGTATCGGCGCGCGATGATGTCGTTCAAATCAAGGAAGGCGACCTTTTCCGTTTTGGCGACTTCTTCCGCCCAGCGGCCATATTGGTCGCGCGTGATTTTGCCGTCCTTCCAAATCTTGCGCGGCACGGGCGAACACAAAACGGGCGTTGCGCCTTTGGCTCTGGCGTCGGCGACGTATTTGCGCAAATACCAGCCGAAGCTGTGAACGACTTCGTGTTTTTTGGTCAGCAGATTGTCAATTTCCTGCGCCTCTTCGCCGATGCCTTTGATCGAACCGCGTGCGCGGGAATCGTCGTTGAGCGCGCCGCCGTCGTTGTGACCAAATTGAATCAACACGAAATCGCCCGGCTTCATTGCCGCCAGCACCTGTTCCCACAAGCCTTCGGTTTGATAGGTGCGGCTGCTGCGTCCGCCGCGCGCACGGTTCAGGACTGTAATTTTTGTCGAATCGAAAAACGCGACAAGCGGTTCGCCCCAACCCCACTGTTTGTTTTCGCCGTTGCCCGAACCGTTTTTGACGGTTGAATCGCCGACCAGAAACAGCGTCGGCAACGTCGCGTTCGTGCTTTGCGCAAACGCGACGTTGCCGACGAACAACGCTAGAGCGACACGGATAAGAAAACCCGTCACTGAAAAGTTTTTTCGGGAATGACGCATCAAATCTCCTGATTGAAATGCACGGCTCATTTTTTGGCTTGGACTTCAACGGCGTAAACGTGCGTGGGACCGTGCATATTGGAGCGGAAGACAATCCACTTCATATCCGGCGTGAAAGTCACGTTCGGTTCCAGCTTGTAATCGTGCTTGGCCAGATTGACCAGTTTTTCGGTTTTCAGTTTGCCGTTGTCCGGCGTGAACAGATAAATCCATTGACCGTTGCCGGGCGCAGCCACGCTGGAAGGGCCGCCGCCGTCGCCCGCAAACAGTTTGCCGTTGGGCGCAACGTTGAAATGCACTGACCATTCGGCGCGCGGCACGGAGTAACGAGTCTGTTTGCCAGTGGCGATGTCCACACCCGCCAGCCAGAATTCCTTGCCTTTGGGAGTTTGCAAGTCGTACCAGACCGTCTTGCCGTCGGCGCTGAAAAATTCGTGGCCGGCAATTTCCATCTCCATTGTGCGCGCGTGCATTTTGCGCGGAGCGACATCGGCTTTCCCGTCCGTGCGAATCGTCCAAATGCGATCCACTTTGTGCCACGGGCCTTCGTGGCAAAACATCATCAAGCCCGGATCGGTGGGCGAAAACTGCACGTGATTCAGCCAGTCCGTGCAATGGTTGAAGGTCTTCACCTCGCCCGATTTGATGTTGATGGTGTAAAGCGCCATCGGCA
Organism: uncultured Heliomicrobium sp.; assembly: GCA_964603695.1. Taxonomy (GTDB): domain Bacteria; phylum Acidobacteriota; class Blastocatellia; order RBC074; family RBC074; genus RBC074. Next base: position 1,098 of record CAZRXE010000653.1, on the reverse strand, counting down.
ATCGCGCGGCCAGTCGCTGTTCCATCATTTGCCCTTTGCCGGGATAGTTGTCCGCGCGCGCCCCCGGCGTGGTGTTGGTCGGCGGTTGAGCGTTTTGCGGATCGCCTTCGACAAAACTTCCGCCGAGCAAGGTTTCATCCGCGTTGACCGCCAGCCCTGAACCTGTGCGGAGTTCCGGTTTGCGGACGATTTCGCGCGTTTGGCGCGTATCGAGGTGCGTGGCCCAAACCGCGCCGTCTTTGACGTAAAACACCTGCCGCGTCTTTTTGCCGACAACGATGCTGCCGGCGCGACCTTCGACGACCGATTCGATCTTGCCGGTTTTGAGTTCGATGGTGGAAATGCCTTTGGGCGTGGTGACGACCAGTTTATCGCCCGATGCCGTGTAAGCGTTTTGATGAAAGTACAGGCTGGCAGTGCCCGCTTCGCGCGAAAGCCGCAACACGCGCCGGCCTGTTTCCGGTTCGATCCATTCCAACGGCGGTTCCGTTGGCGACTGCGCCCAGGCGGACGTAGACGCCAAAGCCGCCGCGCCGCCGGTAAGCGCCGCCTGCAAAAAGTTTCTTCGTTCCATAGCCTGCCTCATTTCAGTTTGAGCGTGGTTTTCAGCCACGCAATCATTTTCACCTGGGTGTCCGGGAATTTGGTGATGACGCCCATGCCGTGCGGCCCGCCTTCGACCGTAATCAAATCGCAAACGTTTCCGGCTTGTTTCATCCGCTGCTGCATGACGACCGATTGTTGGTAATTGACCTGTTCGTCTTTCGTGCCGTGAATCAGCAAGAACGGCGGCAAGCCTTTTTTGATGTAAGTCGCCGCTGAAACTTCGCGCATGCGTTTGACGGCTTCGGGCGAATTGCCCGCCGGAACGCTGAAAAAATCGCGCCAGATGCTTGCGCCGCCTTTGCCGGCGGCGTCTTCCTCGGCGCGTTGTTGCCAATCGTGAACTCCGTAAAACGGCACGACGGCAGCCAGCTTGATGGCGCTTTTGTTGCGCACGCCGACAAACGACACCAACGAACCGCCCGCCGATTCGCCCATCAAAACCACGCGGCGCAAATCCACTTTGTATTCCGTGGCGTGTGCTTTGACGAAGCT
>CAZRXE010000652.1:0-2172 GCA_964603695.1 uncultured Heliomicrobium sp. | reverse complement strand
GCATCGGCTGTGGCCAAGGCTTCGGTAAATGCCGCAATGGTTCGCGCTTCGATCTCCGCGTGAATCGGCGCGCGACTTTCGCGGTCGGCGCGCACCATTTGCTGACTGTGCGCGACAATGCGCGTTTTGCGCGTGGTCGGGCGCGAAGCGTCAACAATCAATCCTTCCGTTGCCGCGCCGCGTTCGGCGAATTGCCGACGCATCAGCAGCCCGGCCTCGTCATCGCCGACAATGCCAATCGGCAAAGCCTGCGCCCCGAGTTCGAGCAGATTGGAAACGACATTTCCCGCTCCGCCCAGATGCCAGGATTCGCGTTTGACTTCGACCACCGGAACCGGCGCTTCCGGCGAAATGCGGCGGACTTCACCCCAGATGAATTCATCCAGCATCAGATCGCCGAGCACCACTAATCGGCGGTCGAAAAATCGGTTGAGGACTGCTTGCGCGCGTTGTGGGTTCATATTTTCTTGTGTTTATTCTTGAAACTCACTGCGCGGCCTTCAAATCGTCCTCGAAGATTTTCGAGAGTTTGACGCCGCGCAAGTCTTCGTTGAGCAGCGCTCCGAGTACGCTGTTCCAGGGTTTGAGTTCTTTCGTTCTGCCGCCAGCGGGAAATATCAGGTTGGGTTCGGATTGCGTGCGCGTGCTGCTGACTTTTTCTTCGCGGACTTTCCATTCACCGCCGAGCGTCCGGCGCAGCACTTCGCCGTAATAGGCCGTCAATTCCTGAAAAGCGCGCGGGTCAGGACTGGTCGAACCGAGCTTGCCGGCGATAAACACGTCCAGCCGCCGCAAACTCGCGCGCGAATAATCCAGTTTCGCCCCCAAACGTTTTTCCAGCCTAGCCGTCAGCGCGGGTACATCCGCGACAAACGAGCGTCCGTCGGGGATCAAATCTTCCAGCGCGTGATGAGGCCGCGTGACATCGTTGAAGGCGGCTTCGGATTCGTAAAGCACGCCGTAACCAGGCGCGGTGATCGGCTTGCCCTTGCGCGCCGGATTGGCCACTGTGATCGGGTAATAGAGTTCCAGCACGCGGCCATCGGTCAGACGCGTGCGTGTGAATTTGCCGGGCTGTTTGCTCAAATTGCCTTCGGTTTCATTCGACAACATTTTCTGCGCTTCGGCGAAACCGATGCGGCGCGAAGGCGCGGGCTTGGACGTGGACTTTAATTGTTGGGCGGAAGTGACTGATATAAAAGCCAGCAGCAGACTAAGAACCGCCAGCAGTCGCGCGGCGAAGCGATTTGTTTTGAACTTCAAACGAATTACCTCTTAATAAAAAATTGATTCGGAGCCGAGTACTGAACGTCTGTTTGCCGTCATCTTTGCGAAGCGGTCGCGCGGGCCAGATGCGCGTTTTTCGACTCCACGGCTGGACTCCCGGACAAATTCAAAGTCGGCGATGTCGAGTCATTAATTTCCAGATCGTGATGTGTAACATAGTCCAGATTGACCGGCTGATTGTCTTTAACTTCCGTGCGAACCAGCACTTGAAAATACGGAGGGTGTTTCGCCAAACCGTGTTTGACGCGGCATTGCTCCAGATGATGATTGAGCTGGCGCAGGTATTCGACATCGGTGACGTATTCGGCCAGCGCCAGCGTCGCCCAGGTCGTGCTGCCGCTGACGATCATGATTCGTCTTTGATGCAGTTTGCCCGGCCACATGGTCAGGACGGCGTAATCGCCGTTGCCTTCGCCGCCGTAACCGGCGCGTTCGCCTTCCTGCGGATGCAAATTCATCAACCGGCCCGCCACGCCCGGCGCGATGACGAAATCCGTGGGAAACGGAAGCTCTTTGGCCAGCGTGTGAAACCGCATCGAAGACAAAAAGATGATGTTGGAGTTTTTCATCTCGTTCCAACCCACCATTCGGCTGCGCGTGACGCGCAATTCGTTTTGCATCCGGGAAAAGAATTTCGTCAGCAAGTAAACGCCGTGCGTTTCTCCCACGCCGGTATAAATTTCAATCGGGCGAAAAGTCTCGTGCATGCTGCGCTGAACCATTTTCAGACGCGCGGCGGCGTCCGATTCCTCCGGCGAATTGATTTGAACATCGCGCAAATAAAGTCCCGACGAAACGAAAAATTGCGGCGTGCCATAGGCCAGTATGTTTTCCACTCCCGGCTCCAGAAACTTTTCCCACAGCGGCCAAAACGCCGGATCAAAG
>CAZRXE010000651.1:0-4371 GCA_964603695.1 uncultured Heliomicrobium sp. | reverse complement strand
ACCGTAGGCAATTTGAAGCGGGTTTATCGCTGGGCGGCGGGCCGCTTCGAGCCTGCGGCGGAGCTGCGCTACGATTTTTCCGCCGTCAACCTGCCGACGGCGGAGTGGCGCACCATAATATGGGGCAGAGTGATTGCCGGGGATTTCTGGACGATCACCAGTCAACGCATCATCCGCCATCCGAAAGGCGGCGGCGTACGGATGTACCAAGAGCGGAATGGTTTGCCAGGGAAACCGCTGACTCTGGTGGTTGGCCGGTCTCAGGTGCTGCAAGCCCTCACGCAGGATGCGGCGGGCCGCCTTTGGTTGACGGATTTGCAATCTCTGCAAAGCCAACTGTTAAGTCAGCAAGCACCGGAGGGATTTGGACTTTGGCTGGGATACGCCGATGCCGAGGGAAATTATTGGTTTAGCACCGGCGATAATGGTCTGTTCCGCGCGCGGCGGCAGACCATTGTCGCGCAAGCCGAGTCGTCAGAGTCCAACGCGATGGGGGTTTACTCATTGCTCGAAGGCCGCGACGGCGCGCTCTGGATCGGCACTGCCGGGAAAATACGTCAAGGGGTGCTCAGACTTAAGGATGGCACGTTAAAGCAATACCCGCCTGCGAAACTTAACGATCTCAGTGCATTTGCGGGAACGGTCAGTTCCTTGTATGAGGATCGCGCCGGGCAGTTGTGGGTGAATGGGTTCTGGCGTTTGGCGGGGAGCCGCTATCTCACTCCGTCCTGGAGCGACGCGGTGACATCCCGAAACAAAAGCTTTGCCTGGACGATGTGCGAAGATCGTTCGGGTGCCTATTGGTTCGGTTCGTCAGAGGGCGTCGTGCGCATTCAGAACGGCGCGGTGACACACTTCACAACCAAAGACGGCCTCGCGGGCAACGACACCAAAGTCATTATTGAAGACGGACAAGGCGGGCTTTGGCTGGGCAGTTACGGCGGGCTGACGCATTACCTCGACGGCAAGTTTACCGCCTGGACAGAGAAAGACGGTTTGCCGGGCGCGACGGTGCGGGCGCTCAAACTCGACAGCGACGGCACGCTGTGGATTGGCACCTATGACAGCGGTTTGGCGCGTTTCAAAGACGGACGCTTCACCTGTTACACAACCAAAGACGGATTGTTCGACAACGGCGTGTTTCAAATACTGGAAGACGATTACGGCTGGTTCTGGATGAGCTGCAATCGCGGGATTTACCGCGTGCGCAAACAGGAATTGCTGGACCTGGCCGGCGGGAAAGTCAAAACGCTGACCTGTCTTGCTTACAACCAGAGCGACGGCATGCCCAGCAGCGAATGCAACGGCGGACGCTGGCCGGCGGGTGTTAAAACCCGCGATGGCAAACTGTGGTTTCCGACGATGGGGGGCGTCGCGATGATTGATCCGGCGCAGGTTAAAGCCAACACCCAACCGCCGCCGGTCGTGCTGGAAGAGTTACGCATCAACAACCAGCCCGTGGAATTGGAGAGATGGCAATCTGCAATCCACAATTCGCAATCAGCCATCTCTATTTTCCCAGGGCAGGACAATTTCGAGATTGCTTACACGGCGTTGAGCTTTATCAATTCCGAAAACATGCGCTTCAAGTACAAGCTGGAAGGCGCGGATGCCGATTGGGTGGACGCAGGCACGCGGCGCACGGCGTACTTTTCGCACCTCGCGCCGGGCGCGTACACCTTTCGCGTGATTGCGGCGAATGCCGACTGCGTCTGGAATCAAACAGGAGCCAGCGTGCGCATCACCGTCGTGCCGCCGTTCTGGCGAACGTGGTGGTTTACGACTTTGGCAGCGTTGAGCTTCGCCGGGTTGATTGCCGGTGCGGCGTTGTATCGCGATGGCCAGCAAAAACGCCGCCAGGCCGCCCAGCAAGCCTTTGCTCGCCAGTTGATCGAATCGCAGGAAGCCGAGCGCAAGCGAATTGCCGCCGAGTTACACGACAGCCTGGGGCAAAATCTGCTGATCGTCAAAAACCGCGCGCAGCTTGGTCAGATCGCCGCTCAAGAGAAAGGCCCGGAACTGTTGGAGCAGTTCGACTGGATCATTAACTCGGCCACGCAATCGTTGGAAGAAGTCCGCGCGATTGCGCAGAACCTGCGGCCTTATCATCTGGATCGTTTAGGGCTGACCAAGGCGCTCGAAGTAATGATTGAAAAAGTCGCCGCCACCACCAGGATGCGCGTTATCGCCGAACTCATTCCGATAGATGATTTGTTCAGCAAAGAAGACGCGATCACGCTCTACCGCGTCGTGCAGGAGAGCTTCAACAACATTGTCAAACACGCCCAGGCCAGCGAAGTTCGCGTCAGCATCGAACGCCTGACCGATTCGGTGACGCTGACGATTCAGGACAATGGTCGAGGGTTTGCGCCGGCAGAGGTCGCGCTCAGAGCCTCCGGCTTCGGATTGCTGGGAATTAACGAGCGGGTGCGGATGTTGGGTGGCGAGTTACATCTGGACTCTGACGAAGGGCGGGGAACGACCGTGACAGTTCGGCTCGTATTGCCCGTTGCCACCGGGAGGAATCTGAATGGAAAATGAAATCAAAGTGTTCATTGCGGATGATCATCCGATCTTCCGCCACGGATTGCGGCAGATCATCGAACGCGCGCCTCAAATCGTCGTGGTGGACGAAGCCGAAGACGGCGAAACGGCCTGGCAAAAGCTGCGCACCACTGAGGCCGACGTTGCCATTCTGGATGTAGACATGCCGGGCCGCGATGGGTTTGAAGTCGCCCGCGCCGTGCGGGAGGCGCGGCTGAAACTCGCCCTGGCCTTTCTGACCATGCACAAGGACGAATACTTTCTGAATCAGGCGCTTGATCTGGATGTCAAAGGGTACGTGTTGAAAGACAGCGCCCTGACCGAAATTGTGGAATGCATTCGCGCCCTGGCCGCCGGACAGGAATTCATCAGCCCGCAACTGACCCGCTTTCTGCTCAACCGCAGCCGCCGCGCGGGACAATTGGCCGACAACAAGCCTCAAATTGCCCTGCTCACTCCCATTGAGCGCCGCGTGCTGAAGCTGGTGGCCGAATACAAGTCGAGCAAACAGATTGCGGACGAACTTTTCTTGAGCACCCGCACCATCGAACACCACCGCGCCCGCATCAGCCAGAAACTCGAACTGGAAGGCCGCCACGGCCTGCTCAAATTCGCGCTGGAACATCAGGCGGAGTTGTAGAGCCGTTACCAGCAAGGAAATCTCAACCCAAAGGATCAACCGGGTAAAGAACGCTGAACAGGAAGTGTCTCTTTGCCCCTTTGTGTTGAAAGCCTCTTTGGTTCCGCCTGTCCTGGATTAGGTAGAACTACCTAACGAAATCCGTAGTTCTACCCAATGAAAAAGGGTAGTTCTACCGATTACAGCCGCCGTTCGTTGTTGCATTCTTCCGCCCGTCAACCAAACCAATTCCAGCACACAGGAGACTGATGAAGGTCTTGATTGTCGAAGACCATGTCGAGATGCGCCAGTTGATCCGCGTCGTGATCCAGGATCTGGCCGAAAGCGTCATCGAATGCGCCGATGGCGCAGAGGCGGTGGCGGCTTACGAGGCTGAACAATTTACCGCTGACGACTGGGTGTTGATGAATTTGGAAATGCCGGGCGTGGACGGACTGGAAGCGACGAGGCGTTTGCGCGCGGCCTTTCCCGAAGCGCGGATCATCATCGTCACGCAATATGGAGATTCACATTTGCGCGCCGCTGCGACGCAGGCCGGAGCCTGCGGGTACGTGCTGAAAGAGTACTTGCTGAGCCTCCGCCGGATGCTCAGCAATCCAACAATCTAAGGGAGGAACCGATGAGGAACAGACAACAAGGCATCACCGGAGTGATCGTCATCCTGGGCTTGATGCTGGGATTCGGCATTTGGCAGCGGCACAGCCAGGCTGCCGGAAAGATAAGGCAAGAGATTCAACAGTTCGCGTTCTCAGCCGCCGTCACAAGGTTGGCCAGTTCAACTCTGCCCCCGGCCACTGTCGCACCGATGGCGACCTTCACGGTGCAAAGCCTCGCCGATGGCGCAGCCAATCCCGACAACTGTCCGGGCGTGAATTGCCGTTTGCGCGATGCGATTGCGAAGGCGGCAGCAGGCGATACGATAGATTTTTCAGTGACAGGCACGATTACGCTGACCAGCGGCGAACTCAGTGTTGGTAAGAACCTGACGATCAACGGGCCGGGGGCAAAGCTATTGACGATTTCGGGCAATAATGCGAGCCGCGTATTTTCAATCAGTCAAACCGTCACGGCGGCCATTAGCGGGCTGACGATTGCCAACGGCAATAGCAACCCCAGCAGTGGAGGAGGCATTTCCAACGCGGGAGTTTTGACCGTCACCGACTGCGCGATCTCCGGGAATTCGGCCC
>CAZRXE010000650.1:0-7835 GCA_964603695.1 uncultured Heliomicrobium sp. | reverse complement strand
TGGTCGCCGGACGGCAAGCGATTGTTGTTTAGTTTGCGCGGCGGCGGCAGCTTGATTATGGATATGACGCGCGCTTATCAAGATCAGCAATTACTCGCGCTTCCGGCACCGCCTACGGAGCAAGGCGAAAAAACCTGGTTTGTCGCTTACAACTGGGCACCCGACGGCAATCGCATCATTGGAACCTTATGGAACCGGAAGGATGAAATCCCAGGCCTGGTTATTTACGACCCGCAAAAACCTGCCGGCAACCAATACGAACACATCACTGAAACAGGCAATTCCGCTTACTGGCTGCGCGACAATCGCCGGCTGGTTTATTACACCGACAACAAAATCCGGCTGGTGGACAGCCAGACGAAAAAATCCGTGTTGTTGCTTTCCTCTCCCACCCTGGCGATAGAAGAAGCCATTCTTTCGCCCGATGAAAAATGGATTTATTACGCCGCCACCTCGCTTGAAGAAGACATCTGGCTGCTGACGCTTCCGCAGTGACTGAGTACGCATAGCCTCCAGCGTGCGGGAGTTGAAAGCCTCGCACGCTGGAAGCTATGCGTACTCAGTCTCAAGGCGCATCGGCTAAGTTTTCGCGCAACTGCCGGATCGGTTCAAACACGTAGCTAATCAATGTCCGTTTGCCGACGACGATTTCCGCCGTACCGCTCATTCCGGCGGCGAAGGCGCGCGGCTGCCCTTTCACCGTGATTCCCTTATCGTTCAGTTCCACGCGAGCCTTGAAGGTTTGCGTCGCATCACTTTCAGAACTGGCCGCTTTGGCCGGGCTGAGCCAGGTGAGTTTGCCGCCCTTCACTCCATAGCGTTGATACGGAAAAGCGTCGTATTTCAGCTTTACGCCTTGATCCAGTTTCAGCTTGCCGATGCCGGCTTCGGGAACCGTCAATTCGGCAACCAATTGTTCGCCGCCGCAGGCGAGTTCGGCCACGGTTTCGCCTTCGTTGACCACCGCGCCGCCGTCTTTCACTCGCAGTTTCAAAATCGTGCCGGAGCAAGGCGCAATCAAGCGCACTTGATTGCCGTCCGTGTTCACCAGCGCCGCTTGCAAAGCGCCCGCGCGGATTTCGTTGGTTTTGGTTTCTTCCTTGAACTTGCGTTCGGTTTCGCGGAACTCGGTTTGGCGCGCCCACATTTCCAGGCGCCACTTTTCCAATTCGGCGCGGGTGTCGTTTTGATCGGCCACGAGCCGTTCAATATCCGCCGACAGTTCGCTGTCTTCAATCTGTTTGGCGATCAACTGCGCCTGACTGGCGATGCCTTCGCGATAAAGCTTTTCAAAACTGTCCGTCATCTGTTTGGTCAGCGCCAGTTGTTTGCGTTTGGCGGCGATCAGCGTGTCCAGATGTTTGACGCGATCTCCCAACCGGCGGATTTCCTGTTCATCGGCCAGCCGCTGCTGTTCGTTGCGCAAACGCGCGTTGACGGCGCTTTCGCCCGCGCCCGCCAATCGGGTTTGCACGGTCTGCATTTCCGCCGTGCGGTCGCCAGCGCTGTCTGATTTCAAGGTTACGATGACATCGCCTTTGGCGACCGTGCGGCCTTCGGCGGTCAGCACTTCGGCGACGATGCCGCCGCGCGAAGCCTTGACCGGATCCGCCCCGCGCACCGGAACCAAGACGAATTGCGCCGTCACTTTTTCCGGCATCGTAATCGCCACCGAAGCAATCGCGCCCAGCACGAAAGCTATCAACAGCGAGTAAGCCAATCCGCGCGCTGCCCAGTGCGGCGGCGCAAGATCGAGAAACGAAGTTTTCGGAACAGGCAATTGCGCAGTTGTTGAAACAGCCATCACGGTTCTCCCCAAACAGCAAAAGGCAAACTCGCAAGGTCTGCCTTTTGGAAATAAACAAGGATTGGTTTATCTGACTTTCTGCACCGCCGGCAGCAACATTCCAATCAGGCCGCCCACGACATCGCCCTGCGGTTCCAGATCAGCCAAATCGCCGCCCGTTGCGCTTGATTGAAGGACGATGGTGCGTTTGACTTTCGGATTCGGGCCGCCTTTGATTTCGGCGTTGACGGTCAGATCGTTGATTTCGGGATTGGTCTGCAATTCATTCTGGTTCATGGTTTTTCTCCTTGTTTGAAAAGTTGTTGATGTTGTTTGTCGAAGCTCAGTTCATCCGAGCAGCGGCTTGACGAACCTTTTGCACGGCGGGCAATCCGCCTTTGGTCAGCGACGCTTGCAAGTCGCTAACTTTCAAATCGGTCAGCGTATCCACCTGGGCGTCCATCAGCGTGTCGTCTTGATCGGTTTCGATTGAAAAGAACTTGCGATTGCGGTCTTTTTTTTCTGCACTCATTGTCTTTGTCTCCTTGTCGGTTTTCGTTTTCGTCTTGAGCCTCATCCTCGCTCGACTGTTAAGGCGCAAGTCGGCGGCGGAAACTATCATCGCCGGAAAAGTTTTTTGATTTTTTCCGGGCGGCAACGGAAAACGCCCGCGCACTCGGCAAGCACGCGGGCGTTTTTTTGTCGGCAATTCGGTTCAGCCGTCAGGCTTTTTCCAAGCCGGCGAATTTTTCGATCATTTTCTTCTGGCCGTAGCCGGGAAAGTTAATGGTCAGTTTGGCGTCGCCGCCTTCGCCTTCGCGTTTGACGATCAAGCCGACGCCGTATTTCGCGTGACGGACGCGCGTGCCGACGCTCAAGCCGCCGGAGCTTTTCTGACTGCCGGAACTCTCTGACCGAGTTGCAGGCTTGCTTGCCGTGGTTTCGGAAGCGCCGAAATCAATTTTCTTGCCTTGCCGCGCGAAAAATTCGCGAACGCTGTCGTTGCTGTTGTAAGTCTGGCCCTGATAGTTGCTGGTGCGTTTGACGGGCGGAGGCGCGGCACGTCCGGTCAAAGCGTCCAGCGCGGAGCGGTTTTCCTTGGTTGCGGTTTTGTTGGCGAAACGCAGCCAGCTTGGGCCTTGCGAAACGTCTTCGATCAATTCGTAGGGAAACTCGTTCAAAAATCGCGACGGTTCCGAAGGCAGTTCTTCGCCGTAAACACGACGCTTCAGGGCGTGAGTCAGGTACAAATACTTTTCGGCGCGGGTGATGGCCACGTAACAAAGGCGGCGCTCTTCTTCGAGTTCCGCCGGATTTTCAGCGGCGCGGGAATGTGGAAACAAGTTTTCTTCCAAACCGGCGATGAAGACCAGCGGAAATTCCAAACCCTTCGCCGCGTGCATGGTCATCAGTGTGACTTCGGCTTCGGCTTTGTATTGATCGGTGTCGGAAACCAGCGCGGCGTGATCCAGAAAGTCGCGCAAGGTTTCCTGCCGCGTTTCGGATTCGGCGGCGGCGTTGACCAGTTCTTCCAGGTTCAGCAAACGGCCTTCGGCTTCTTCGGTGTTTTCCTCTTTCAGCATTCGTTCGTAGCCGGTGTCGAGTACGGCGGCTTTGACGACTTCGGAAAGCGGCGTGGCGCTCTGAGCCTTTTCAATCAAGTTGCTGACGATGTTTTGAAATGATTTCAGCGCGTTCAGGGTACGCGATGGCAGCAGATTTTCCTTGATGATTTCGGCGATGGTTTCCCAATGCGACACGCCGAAGTCTTTGGCTTTGCGTTCGATTTCATCAAGCGAGGTTTTGCCTATGCCGCGCGCGGGTGTGTTGATGACGCGCAGCAAGGCGATGGAATCGTTCGGATTCAAGGCCAGTTTCAGATAGGCAATGATGTCTTTGACTTCGGCGCGCTCGTAAAAGCTGAAGCCGCCGACCAGGTTGTAGCGCAAGCCGGTGCGGCGGCAGGCTTCTTCAAACGAACGCGATTGGGCGTTGGTGCGGTAAAGCACGGCGGCTTTCAATTTGGGTTCGCGGCGCAAATGCTCTTCGATCTTACCGGCGATCCAACGGGCTTCGGCTTCGCCGTCGTAGACCTGCGCGTAGCGAATCTTGTCGCCGTCGGCGGCATTGGCGCGCAGGATTTTGTCGAAGCGTTGCGAATTATTGGCAATGACTTTGTTAGCGGCGTCCAGAATGCGGCGGGTCGAACGGTAATTGTCTTCCAGCTTGATGACTTTAGTGCCGGGAAAGTCGCGTTCGAAATTCAGAATGATGTTGAAGTCCGAACCGCGAAATTTGTAGATGGACTGGTTCTCGTCGCCGACCACGCAAAAGCTGCGGTTTTGCCAGAAGTCCTCGCCGCGTCCGACCAGATTCAACGCGATGTCGCCTTCCACCAGCAGCCGCGTCAGGTTGTATTGAATGCCATTAGTATCTTGAAACTCGTCCGTCATCACGTGACGAAAACGGTTGTGATAATAACGGCGCGTTTCTTCCGAAGTCCGCAGCAGTTGCACAGTGCGAATCAGCAGATCGTCAAAATCCAGAGCGTTTGAGGATTGCAGCCGTTGTTCATAAAGCGAATAAACGCGTGCGATGGACGAGCGTTTTGGATCCGTGCTGTTGCCGGCTTTGAGAGTAAAGGTTTCCGGGTCTTCGCCGCGATTTTTGGCGGTGCTGATGTTGGTTTGCGCCAGCCGCGCGGTCAGTTGTTTGTCGTCAAAGCCGCAATCCTTGATACAGGCGCGTAAAAGCTTTTGCTGATCGTCGGAATCGTAAATCGTGAACGAGCGCGTGTAGCCTTTGCCAAGCTTTTCAATGTCGCGCCGCAAAATTCGCACGCACAACGAGTGAAAAGTCGAAACCAGCGGCGAGCCTGCACGCTGGTTCCCGGCCATCAACTTTTCCACGCGCTCTTTCATTTCGCCTGCGGCTTTGTTGGTGAAGGTGACGGCCAGAATGCTTTCCGGGCGCACGCCGGTTTGAATCAAATGCGCAATGCGAAAGGTGATGACGCGCGTTTTGCCGCTGCCCGCGCCGGCCAAAATCAAAATCGGCCCTTCGGTGGTGGTGACGGCTTCGCGCTGTTGCGTGTTGAGGCCGGAAAGATAATCTGCTTGCATTGAATTCTTCTCTTGGGTTTGAGTGATTGGCGAATGCGTTCGAGTTTGCCCAAACGCCCAGGGTTTTCGCTGGATGTCCAACAATCTTTGTTTGCCGGCGGATTGTCAAATGCGAGCGCAGGATGGTTTTGTTATCATCGGTCGGCTTCTGGAAAGTCGAGACAACAATATGAAATCAACCAAAGTAGTTAACATCATCGGCGGCGGTTTGGCCGGTTCCGAAGCCGCCTGGCAAGCGGCGCGACGTGGAATTCAGGTTCGTTTGTTTGAAATGCGCCCCCTGCATTCGACCGGCGCGCATCGCACCGGCGAGCTGGCCGAACTCGTTTGCAGCAATTCGCTCAAATCCGAACAGGAACACAGCGCGCCGCGATTGCTGAAAGACGAATTGCGCGCCGGCAGGTCCTTGCTGATTGATCTTGCGCGCGAAGCTTCCGTTCCGGCGGGCGGTGCGTTGGCGGTGGATCGCGAACGCTTTTCGGCGCTCGTCACCGCGCGGCTCAGCCAACATCCGAACATCGAACTTCGCCGCGAAGAAGTCACCGCCATCAACTCAAACGAGTCCGAAGAAATCACGGTCATCGCCGCCGGACCGCTGGCCTCCGCTCCGCTGGTCGAAGCCATCGGCAAGCTGACCGGCGAACAAGACCTGTATTTTTTCGACGCCATTTCGCCGATTGTGGACGGCGAAACCATCAATTACGACATCGCCTTCAAAGCCGCGCGCTACGGCAAAGGCGGCGACGATTACGTCAACTGCCCGATGTCGAAAGATGAATACCTGCGCTTTTACGAAGCCCTTTCGACCGCCGAAACCGTCAAGCCGCACGCGGGGATGCCAGAAGTTCTAAATGCCGAAGAAAAATTTTTTGAAGGCTGTTTGCCGATTGAAGAACTGGCACGGCGCGGCGTTGACACTTTGCGTTTCGGCCCGATGAAACCGGTCGGTTTGCCCGATCCGCGCACCGGTCGCGAAGCTTACGCCTGCGTCCAATTGCGGCTGGAAAATCTGATGGCCGACGCTTACAACATTGTCGGCTTTCAGTGCCACATCAAATACGGCGAACAAAAAAGAGTTTTGCAATTGATCCCCGGCCTGGAAAACGCCGAATTCATTCGCTTCGGCCAGATGCACCGAAACACTTATATCTGTTCGCCGCGCCTGCTCCGCGAAACACTGCAAATGCGTGCGCATCCGAACGTTCTTTTCGCCGGGCAGATTTCCGGCATTGAAGGTTATACCGAAGCGATGGCGACGGGGATGATCGCCGGAATGAATGCCGCGCGGTTGGCTGCGGGACTGAAACCGTCAGCGCCGCCGCGCGAGTCGGCGGTCGGTTCGTTGGCGTTTTATCTGGCCAACGCCGACGCCAAAAACTTTCAACCGGCAAACACCACGTTCGCGCTGTTGCCGCCGCTGGAACCGGCGTTTCGCAAACAAGCCAGACGCAAAGCCGACCGCCACCGCATTCAGGTCGAACGCGGATTGAAGGCGTTCAACAATTGGCTGGCCGAAATCGGCGAAGCGAACCAACTTTCCCAAACCGTAATGACTGCCGGCTGAAAACAAGGAAATCGTTTTATGAAGTTTCCGCCCAAATACATCTCGGTTATTTTCTTCGCACTGTTGATTACGGCGCTGTTTGCCGTCGCGCCCACAAACGGCCAAAGCGGTCGCACGCCGCAAGACCCAAAACCGAAAAAGCCCGAAATCGTGCCGCCCAACACGCCGCAACCCAAAGTCCGCACGCCGGAACAAATCCCGCAGAATCCGCCGAAAAAAGATGATGAAGACACCATCCGCATCAACAGCGATTTGGTGACGGTCATCACATCCATTTCAAAAAAGTCGCCGGCGGCTTCGCTCAGCCTGACTCGCGAGGATTTTGAAATTCTGGAAGACGGCGTGCCGCAGGAAATCGCCAACTTCACGCGCGACGCCGAGCAGCCGTTGAATCTGGTCGTACTCTTCGACACCAGTTTGAGCGTGACGCAAAAATTCAACTTCGAGCGCAAAGCCACGGCCAAGTTTTTCGAGCGCGTGATTCGCCCGCAAGACCGCGCCGCGCTCTTTTCCGTTTCAACGGACGTGACCATCGTCCAGGATTTCACCAACAAAATCCCGCTGCTGGTCAACGCCACGAAGCTGCTCAAACCGCAGGGCGCGACATCGCTTTACGACGGCATTTATCTGGCTGCCGATTATCTGAAAGCCGCGCAAGGCCGCCGCGTCATCGTCATCATTTCCGATGGCGGCGACACCACCAGCAACAAAGGTTTGCTTGACGCTTTGAAACACGCACAACAGTCCGACGTGGTGATTTATTCCGTCTACACCGGCAACTTCGGCTTTTCGCAAAACCTGCGCGATCTGGCCGGCGAGCGCGCCATGGAAACCCTGGCCAACGAAACCGGCGCAGAAGTCTTCCGCCCCAAAGCCACGCCCGGCACTCAAGGCGATTCCACCGACGAACAATCCCTCAAAGAACTTGATCTGGTTTTTGCCGATCTGGCCGAACAACTCCGCACACAATTTATTCTCGGTTTTTTTTCGACCAACGAAACTCGAGACGGCGGATACCGAAAGCTGACCATTAAAGTGAAAAAGGTCGGGTTCACGGCACGCGCGCGGGCAGGTTATTACGCGCCGAAAAGCTGAAATCCGTCAGATAAATTCATCTAAATTCATCGGATTTTCCGCCACCATCAAAAGTTCCCTGACAAAGCCGTCGGCTCATGACGCCGTACAAGGTGCGTGCTACAATCCCGCCCGCTCAGGACATCTTCCAAATCAATCTTTAACAACGAATTACGACCGCACACTTCAATTCTTTATTTCATACGTGTTGGAAGTCAGTCGTCAGTGGTCGGCGTTCATAGCGAAATAGGTGTTATGGTTTATGCAGGCGGACATCATCCTTATTCGC
>CAZRXE010000649.1:0-9248 GCA_964603695.1 uncultured Heliomicrobium sp. | reverse complement strand
AACGTGAAGCTCCACGGGACAAGCCCGTGGCATCCGGCCAAACCTTTCCGCAACGGAGTTGAAACACGTGGGACGGACTTTAGTCTGTCCCACGCCGGTCAGGTATCAAGCTACCGCGCCGAAAACTTATAAATCGTCGTGGAGGCGAAACGTTGTCCGGGCTTCAACGTCACGTTCGGGAAGTTCGGTTTGTTAGGCGAATCCGGGTAATGCTGCGTTTCCAGGCAGAAACCGTAGCGTTGATTGTAGGTCTTGCCGCCTTTGCCGGTGATCGAACCGTCCAGGAAATTGCCTGTGTAAAGCTGCACGCCGGGTTGATCGGTGAAAACCTCCATCACTCGGCCTGTGGTTGGTTCGTAAACTTCGACGGCGGGCGTGGTGATGTTGTTGCTGGTCTTCAGAATGAAGTTGTGGTCGTAGCCTTTACCGATGACGATCTGTTCGTCCGGGTCGTTGATGCGCGCGCCAAGAGCCGTCAAGTTGGAAAAATCGAAAGGCGTTCCGGCCACCTGCCGCACATCGCCGGTCGGAATCATGGTTTTGTCCACGGGCGTGATTTGATCGGAGTTGATCTTCATTTGATGCCCCAGGATGTCGCCGTTCCCGGCTCCGGCCAGATTGAAGTAAGAGTGATTGGTCAGATTCAGGATGGTGTCTTTGTCGGTCGTGGCGGCGTAATCAATCCGCAGTTCGTTTTTGTCCGTCAGCGTGTAAGTCACCGTCACGTCCAAATTGCCGGGATAACCTTCTTCGCCGTCCTTGCTCAGATATTTCAGAGTCAGGGCGTCGTTCGTGGGCGAAGGCGTGGCCGTCCAAACGGCTTGGTAAAAGCCTTTCGGCCCGCCGTGCAGATGGTTTTCGCCGTTGTTTTTGGCCAGCGTGTAGCTTTTGCCGTTAAGCGTAAATTGCCCTTTGGCGATGCGGTTGGCGTAACGTCCGGCGACCGAACCGAGGTGCGGGTTCTTGGCCAGATATCCGTCCAGTTTGTCGTAACCGAGCGCGACGTCGTCGAACTTGCCGGATTTATCCGGCGCTTTGATCGAAGTGACGGTCGCGCCGTAGTTGGTGATTTTGACCTCGACGCCGTTTTTGTTGGTCAGCGTATAAAGGTCAACTTCGGTTCCGTTGGGCAATTTGCCGAAAGCTTCTTTTTTCAGAGTGGCAGCCTTTCCTTCCTGATTGGGTTCTTTGGTTGATGAAGTACTTGTTTGCTCCGCCGTTTTCTGTCCGCAAGCCGCGAACACAAACGCCGACAAGAGCAGTGACAATGCGACGAGCGGTTGTTTGAATCGCATCACTGAATCTCCTCATTTTTGGGGTTGCGTAAATGTAGCGGCAAAAAATAAAGCCGCCGCCCACACAGATCAAGCTGACCGGCGCGCGACGGCGACAAAGCTTCAGATTTCGCCTTCACAGCAGGCGATCAATTTGCGCGAATACTTTTTGCAATTCGGCGGGCGTGGCCGCACCGGTCAGTTTCAGAACGATGCTGCCTTCGCGGTCAATGACGTACAGGTTCGCTTTGCCGCCGCTGCAGCCGTAGGCTTTGGACACTTTGCCCGTCCAATCGAGCAACACGGAATGTTTCACTTTGGATTTGAGAACGCCGCGCACCACGCCGCGCGCGAAGAACGGAACGGAACTCAGCACGGCCACGCCTTGCTGGTCAATTTTGGTTTGATAGCGATCCCACAACGGGCGCACCCAGCCTTCAATCTGTTCGGAACCTTTGCGGTCGCCGAAGGCCAGCACTGTGATTTTCTGTTTCGGAAAGCGATGCGACGCCGACTTATCGAATTGGTCTTTCAAGTCGAAGTCGGCGGCTTTCGTGGCAACGTAATCGTTGGCGCTCGATTGTCCGGCGGCAAAAAACAGGAAAGCGGCGGCAAAAAATAGCGTCAGTCCAGGGCGAAAAACTTTTTTGTGGATCATCAGTAGTCAGTAAACAAAGTTTCCTTGCAGTCCGACAAGCTGCCGGCTTGTCGTTGTCGTGATTGACAAGTAATTGGTTTGCAAAGCAAGCCTCGACAAGCTGGCAGCTTGTCGAACACCCGAAAACTTCGTTTACGGACTAATCAGCGGCAAACGAATCTCCAGTCGGTGTTGGATGGTTCAAACCAATGCCGGCGCAATGTCGCCGGTTCCTTGCAAGATCAACGCGGCGGCGTCCGACAGCAAATCCACTTCGGGACGGTTGTTGAAATGACGACGCAAGGAAGTTTCGGCATCGTCAATCAAACTGCCGGCTAGACGTTGGGCGCGCTCGATGCCGAATTCGGCGGCGTAGCTGGCGCGCGCGTGGCGCTGATCTTGTTTGGAGGGTTTGCCCAGGAATTCCGGCGCGGCCAATTCGTCAAGCAAATCGTCGCAAATCTGATACGCCATCCCCAGCGAATTGCCGTAATTGCCGAGCGCCGCTGTGTCGCTTTCGTTCGCGCCGCAAGCCGCCGCGCCGGCCATCATCGTCAGACGCATCAATGCGGTGGTTTTCAGATTTCGGCTGGCCAAGGCCTCCGTCCCTTCGACCAACCCCGGCAAAGCCAAATCCACTGCCTGACCGCCGATCATTCCGTCCGTACCAATGCAACGCGCGGCCTCTTCGACCAGCCATCCGATGGATTCAAAATTGCTGCGCCGTCGCGCCGCACGCGCCAGCAGCGCGTAAGACTCGTTCATCAAAGCCAGCGCCGCCAGCAACGCCAAGCTTTCGCCGAAGACGCAATGCAGGGCCGCGCGCCCGCGTCGCAACGGCGCATCGTCCATCGCCGGCAGATCATCGAAAATGATCGAACTCGTATGCAGATATTCCATCGCGCAAGCCGCCGGCATTGCATCGCGCGGACAGCCTCCGCAGATTTCCGCGCCGAGCAGCGTCAACATAGGACGCCAGCGTTTGCCGCCGGGAAAAAGCGAATATCGCAACGCCTCGTTCAATCGCCGGGCGTGCGCCTGCGAACTGCGCGGCAGATGATCGTCCAACGCCCTTTCGACCTCCGAGCGGTGACGACTGAGATAGGTAAAAAGTCGTTCTGTCATAATCTGGTGGTTGGTGGTTGGTGATTGGTGTTATCAAACCACATTCCCTTGCCGGTAAGTCGGCGACCAACCACCAATCACCAACCACCAACCACTAATACCGAAAAACAATTCCGCTCAATGCTTCGGTCGCTTCCAAAATCGGCAAATGCCCCGCGCCGGCAAGCTCGAAGGCGCGTGCCTGCGGCCACAAAGCTTTCCACATCTCGACCGATGCTTTAATCGCGCCGAACGAACGCTCGCCGAAGACGATGTCCACAGGCTTCCGAATCCCGCGCCAGCGTTCGATGCGATCAATTCCGGCGAGCAATTCCAAATAACGATACGAAACACTGTGATCCACGCGGCGAAACGAGCCGGTCAAATCCGTGTCTTCCGTGCGATGACCTTTCAACGACAAGTTCGTAATCCAGCGCCCGATGGGGTTGGCGAAAGTCGAAAGATAAGCGTACTTGCCGAAAGGCGGCGTCACGAACAGTTTGAAATACATCGGCAAATACGCGAAGGGATCAATCATCACCAGCCGGTCAATGCGTTCGGCCAAACGCGGGCGCAATTCCATCGCGCTCAAACCCAGCAGTGCGCCGCTGCAATTTCCGATCAAAGTCACGGACGCATCCAGCCGTTCGATTTCTTCGGCAAGTTCTTCGGCCAATGCTTCGAGCGTCCATTCGCGCGGCGGTGGCGATTGGCCGTATCCCGGCAAGTCCGGGCTGATAATTCCCGCGTCGGGCGGCATAAAGCTCGCCAGCGGCGCAAACGTCATGTGATTGCCGCTCCAACCGTGCAGTCCAAAGAAAAGTCTTTCGCCTTGTCCGTAACGTTTGGTGAACATAGCTTGAGTCAGCACCGCGAGCGGTAGCAAGCGTCGCTCATCAGCACTCACGCACGCCGGAGGCGCTGCGTCCCCAGAACCCGCTCCGCCGTCAGTTTGCCGCCCAGCACCACCATAGGCATTCCCGTTCCTGGCGTGGTGCCGGCACCGACGTAAAACAAGCCTTCGACTTCACTGGAATAATTGCGGTCGCGGAACGGCCCGACCTGAAACAGCGTGTGCGCCGCGCCGAAAGCCGAGCCGTCGAACAGACCGAAACGGCGGCTCCATTCGGCGGGCGTGAAGACTTCTTCGACCACTATGCGTTCCGGGTCTAAATTCACGCCTTGTTGCCAAAGTCGTTCGAGCACTTGTTGCTTAACCGTGCCGACTGCGGCGTCCCAATCCAGGCCGTTGACTTCGCTCAGAAGTGGCGTCGGCGCAAGCACGAACATCGCCGTGTCGCCCGGCGGCGCTAAGTCAGAATCAGTTTCTGACGGCACCGCGACGTAAAACGGCAAATTGCGCGGAATGCGTTTGTAACTAAGCAAATCGTCGAATGCGCCCGCGAAATCCTGCGGCAAAAAAATGGTGTGATGCCCGATGTTTTCGACCTTGCCGCGAATGCCCCAATAAAACGTCATCACGCCGGGCGTCATCTTCGTGCGCGAAAGTTTCGACCGCAGCGTCGAACGCAACGAATAATCGCCGAGCAATTCGGTGTTGGTCGTCGGCACGTCCACATTGGAAACGACCAGCGTCGAAGCGTGAAATTCGCCGTCGGCCAGTTGAATGCCCGCAACGCGCCGGTCTTTGACGACGATTTGTTTGACGCGCTTGCCGGTATGAATCTCCACGCCGAGTTCGCGTACCAGTTTTTCGATGCCTTCGACCAAAGCGTAAATGCCGCCTTTCGGCAGCCACAGCCCGTAGGCCAATTCTCCGTAAGCCAGAATCGTGAACAAACCCGGCAAATCGTAAGGCGAACCGCCCAAATACATCCCGTAAGAACCCAGCGCCTCACGAATGTAGCGGCTTTTGAAAAAGCGGCTCAGTTCGCCGTCCAGCGAACGCCAAACGCCCAGCCGCGTCATTTCCGCGGGCGTTAAGGCACCGATCCATTTCAGGGGATTGTCTTCGTTGCGCGTTACCAGTTTGTCGAATGACAGGCGATATTTGACAGCGGCGTCTTCCAGAAACGATGCGACGTTCGGGCGCGAACCGGGTTCAATGCGTTCGCATTCGCTGAACAGGTTTTGCAGGTTCGACGACAACTTGAAGCGCGTGCCGTCCGGCCACTGAAACCCGACCGACGGATCAACCGGAATTAGTTTGACGTAGTCGTGAAAGTTGCGCC
Source organism: uncultured Heliomicrobium sp. (assembly GCA_964603695.1). Taxonomy (GTDB): domain Bacteria; phylum Acidobacteriota; class Blastocatellia; order RBC074; family RBC074; genus RBC074. The sequence continues at coordinate 4,041 of CAZRXE010000649.1, read as the reverse complement.
CGGCGGCGGCGAAGAGCTGCTCGAACACCCACGGGTAATTCAGCAACGACGGGCCTGTGTCGAAACGGAAGCCTTCGCGTTCGATCAGGTTGGCGCGCCCGCCGACGCGGTCGTTGGCTTCAAAGAGCGTGACCTTGTAACCGGCCAGCCGCAAATGAATTGCCGCGCTCAATCCGCCCAAACCTCCGCCCGCAATCAGCACCGAGCGGTCGGCGTGGCCGTTTCCGTTTTTTCCGTTGGCAATGCTCATAAGTTTTTTTCGGCTATGCGCGCAGATAAGCCAGCGGCAAGCGCCAATACTTGCTTCGCGGCAGCACGCGGAATTTCTCGCGCATCGGGACGCTTTCGCGATGCTGTATGCCGCGCGGGCTGCCGGCGATGCGGGCGTTCAATTGGCGATAAACATCAATGCAGGCGCGAATCGCGACGCGGCTGTCGTGATGAAAAGCGTCCAGATCGGCCAGCGAACTTTCGTAATACTGTTCGGTCGTCGCCGTCAGCTTGCGCAGCACGTTGTTGAGCGCCGTTTGTTGATCGGGATCGGTCGCGTCCATTTCGTCAATGCCTTCGGCGCGCAGCAAATCCTGCGGCAAATAAAAGCGACCTCGCTGTTGGTCTTCGGCCACATCGCGCAGGAAGTTGGTCAGTTGCAGCGCAATGCCCAGGTCGCGCGCGCTTTTCAACGCGCGCTCGAAGTCCTGCGGACGCGGCGAGCCGTAAACGTAAGTCAAAAAGTAACCGACCACGATGGCGCTGCCGTAAATGTAAGACTCGATCAGGTCATCAAGCGTCGCGAATTTGCGCGGCCACACGTCCAGGCGCATGGCGTCCAGAAAGGCGCGGTAATGTTCCGGCGGGATGCCGCATTCGCGGACGACTTTGGCAAAGGCTGCGACAAAACACGGCGCGCCCTGTTCCAGCGATTGCCGCAGCGAACGACAGCGCAAAGCCGCGTCGTAATGTTCAGACCAATCGTCCAGAAGTTTTGTGCGTTGAATTTGCGTCAGCGGAAAGGTGTCCACCACTTCATCGGGATAGCGCACGGCGGCGTAAATGGCTTCGACTTTGGCGCGCTTGGCGGGCGGCAAAAAGCGCGTGACGATGAAAAAACTGGTGCTGTAGGTTTTCAGCACCAGCCGCGCCTGTTTGACCAACACCTCCCAGGTTTCGGCGTCGGAATGCGCGGCCAATGCGCGTTGGCGTGTTTCCTGCTCCAGCATTTGCCAGCGTTGTTGCGACCAAACTTCTTCGGGTTGCGCGGATGAGTTCGTCAAAACGATGCCTCCTGTTCGGTTCCTTTGGCCAACAGTTCAACGCTTCGAATATAGGCGTTGACATCGAATTTTCGCGCGCAGCCGTTGTAGGCCATATAGCGAATCAATCCGAAGATCGGTCGTTGCGGTCCCCAGGGGCGGTCATGTTTTCCGCCGATGGCCCAGGCAATGCCCGTGTAACCGTTCGGATCGCGCCCGTCCAGAAAGTAGCGGTCGTTCAAACGCACTGCGATGTCGAAGGCGACTTCCGGCGTCGGCGTCCATTCCAGAATTTTCTTCGCCCAGTACATTCGCAAATAACCGTGCATGCGCCCGGTCAGGATCATTTCTTTTTGTGCGGCATTCCACAGCGGATCGGCGGTTTCGGCGTTTTCGAGCTGCGTTTCGGCGTATAGGTGCGGACGCGGGTCTTTGATGTGTTCGGCCAGTGTCTTGCGCGCCCATTCGTGACAGCCTGCCAGTTGATCGTAACGCGGATTGCGCGCAACGTAATTGATCGCCAGTTCGCGGCGGACGATCAATTCTTCCAGATAAACGTCTTTGGCTTCTTGCGGCGCGTCGGCTTCGCGGACGGCTTGCGCGATGGTCTGCGGGCCGAGTTGGCCGAAATGCAGGTACGCCGATAGGCGACTGGTTCCCGGCAGATGCGGCTGATTGCGTGCGGTGTCGTAACTGCGCAAGCCTGCGGCGACGAAGTTTTTCAGCAGGTTCAATCCGGCGCTGGTTCCGCCTTTGAAAGCGCGCACGGCTTGTACCGTGCGGTCGAGCGGTAATTGGGCGAGCAACTGCGTTTCGTCAATCGGCTGACTGGCGGGCGCGTCGTTCCATTTGAAATTGGCGTTCGGGTTTTCCGGGGCGTTCAGAAAGCCGGGAAGCAGTTTTCGCAACTTCGGGCGCAGTGTGCGCGCGCCGTATTCTTCTTTCGGAAAGAATTTGGTCGGAACAATCACGTCGGCGTCCACAGTCCAGAAAGGCACGTTCAACTTTTGCGCGGCGCTTTGCCGCCAGCCTTCCGGTTCGCGCATGGGGTTTTCATCGCCAACGACCAACGCCGCACTTACTTCATCGCAGAATCTAATCAGGTCGTGATTTGGAAACGGACGGAACACGAAGGCCGCGCCGCGCGCTTCCACGCGCTGTTTGGTTTCAGCCAGGCCTTCGACCAAGAAGGTGTAGTGGCGCACATTGGCGTTTGGATATTTCGGATGGAGGCCGAACAAGACTGCGATGGGAAGTTTCAATTCGTTGGCAGCGTGAACCGCCACATCGAGCGCGGGATTATCCAGACCGCGTTGAGCGCGCTGCATCCAGTAAACGACACAGCGACCGTCTGGCGACGGCGCGCCCGCGCGGCGAATGACCACTCGCGAATCGGATTGCAACTGTTCGATGCCGGTCAAATTTCAACCCCATTAAATTGGAGCGCGGACGGGATGTCTGCGCTCCGGTCTTGCTCTTCCGGTTTTACGCCAAGCAGCACTGCGGTGGTTTTCGTGCGATAGTCGAAGATCATTTCCAGCGTACGTCGCACAAACAGCCAATGCGCCGCTCGCCCGAAGATGCCGAACGGAATTCGATAAAGCACACGGTCGCGCATCAGCGTGCGGTTCGGTCCTAATTCTTCAAAGGTGTGAGTGTGATGCCACAACTCGTAAGGCCCGTTCAGTTGCGTATCCACGAACTTCTCTTCCGGCTGCCAGCGTTCGATCAACGTGCGCCAGCGGAGCGGAATTCCGTACAGGTTTAGTCGGTAGTCAATCAGCGTTCCTTCACCCATCTGAACGGGCGCGGGCGTCAGAATGCGAAATTTCAGAAAAGGCGGCGTGATGCGTTCCAGATTGAAGGCATCGCAAAAGAACGCAAACGTTTCTCGGCGCGAGCGCGGAACAATTTGTTCTCGTTCCAAAATATAAGTGTGCATAACAACCTCGACTATTTTTTGAAAAACGATTCGAGCGCGGACGTCAACTCCGCGTACTTAAACCGGTACCCCTTATCCAGCGCCACTTTCGGAAATACGCGCTGACTAACCAGAACCACGTTCGCCATTTCTCCCATCAGCAAGCGCAAGGCGAATTCCGGCACGGGCAAAAACGTCGGGCGATGCAGCGCGCCGGCCAGCGCATTGGTGAACTCTTCGTTGGTGACGCCGTTCGGCGCAACGCCGTTGACCGGGCCGGAAAGCTGATTGAGCAGCGCATGACGAAAAATGCCGACAATGTCATCCAGGTGAATCCACGGAAACCATTGCTGCCCGTCTCCCAACCGCGCGCCCAGCCCAAGCCGAAAAGGCGGCAACATTTTTTCCAACGCGCCGCCGTGTTCGGACAAAACCACGCCTACCCTGACCAGCGAAGTCTTAATTCCGATCTGCTCCGCCGATGCGGCTTCGTGTTCCCATTCGACGCAAACTTCGGTCAAAAATCCTTTGCCCGAAGACGATGTTTCATCCAACGATTCCTGACCTCGATTGCCGTAAAAGCCTACCGCCGAACTGCTGACGAAAACTTTTGGCGGAACCGGCAATTCCTTCATTCCAGCAACTAGATGTCGCGTACCTTTCACGCGGGAATCGCGAATGCGTTTTTTGTGTTCGTCTGTCCAGCGAATTGCAGCCACAGGTTCACCCGCCAAATGAATGACCGCTTCCACGCCTTGCCAAGCTTCGCGGGGAGGCAATTCCGCTTCCGGATTCCAACCGAAGGCGCGCGCCCCCGGCACGACTTGTGCGGCGTCGGGGCGGCGCGACAACACAGTGATCTCGTGC
>CAZRXE010000648.1:0-3035 GCA_964603695.1 uncultured Heliomicrobium sp. | reverse complement strand
GGTTTACGCTTTTGCCGCTGCGGGCGGCAGCATCTTCGCCGCCGCCAACAACGGTGTTTTCGTGAGCGGCGACAACGGCCTGAACTGGACGACGGTCAGCAATGGCTTGCCATCCGGCAAAGCCATTCTTTCGCTGACGGTCAGCGGAAACCTGCTCTTTGCCGGAACGTACCAGGGCGGTTTGTTCGTCAGCGCCAATCAGGGCGCAAGCTGGTCGCGGTCGGACAACGGCATTCCCGCCGGCGCGGGCATTCTGGCGCTGGCCGTGAGCGGCGCGAATGTGCTGGCCGGCACGGATAAAGGATTGTTCGTCAGCAAGGACAATGGAGCGAATTGGAGCGCGGTCGGCAATGGCCTGCCTGCCGGCCTGCCGGTGACTTCGCTGGCGGTGAGCGGGAATCTGACCTTCGCCGGAACTTATGGCGCGGGCGTGTTCGTCAGCAACAACAACGGCTCGCGCTGGGCCGCAGCCAGTCGCGGCATTTTCACGCCCACGCTGGGCAATCCAACCAATCCGGCCATCATTGTTTCTTCGTTGGCGATTAAACAGGGAGTGCTGTTTGCCGGAATCACTGGGCAGGGCGTTTTCGCCCTCAAGTTTTAGGCAAGTTTCATAGGTTTTGAAAAGTAGATAACAGTCTTTTTCATTTTCCATAGATCAGTTGGAATTTTTCATTGTCATTGATTGCCGATAAAAGCCTGAATTTATTGGTCAATGGCTGATGTCTGGACACTTATGGAGTGCGACGGCAATAGGATACCGTCGGCGAATTTATCGTCCGGTCCCTGAGACCTGAAAACCAGTCCCTGAAACCTGACTAAAAAAGGACTTTCCGTGTGATTCAAAAGGTTTTTTGGTAGTCAGGTCTCCGGTCTTGGGTATCGGGTTTCAGGGGCGACGAGTTCGCCGGCGGTATCGCTTGAAACCACATTCCAAAAAGTGTCCCGACATCAGGGTCAATGGCCAATTTCAAATTTCATATCACAAATGGAAAACAAGCAGCGAACTGTTATTTGGGAAATGAAACTTGCCAAGTTTTAAGCCTGTATCGTCAACCCGGAGAAACGCTTGTTGAAGAGAATTTTTCAAACGCTGGCCGTTCTGGCGGTTTTATCTTCTTTCCGCCCGAACTGTTTGGGGCAGGATTTTTCGCGCCTGGAAGTGTTCGGCGGCTACTCGTTCTTTCGCGTCAGCGAAGGGAACACGGACGTAAAAATCAGCGGCGATGTAATCACTGCATCGCGCGGTGCCGGCAGGTTTCGAGGCTGGAATGTCTCTCTAGGCTATAACCCGTTGCGACGGTTGGGAATCGTGGGCGAATACAGCGAAGTTGAGGGGCGGATGGAATACAAAATACGCATTCTGGATGTTTCGGCCAGGCTGGATGCGGATTCCGTCTTCAAGTCCCTGCTGGCCGGACTGCGCTATTCCGCGCGCGGCAAACGATTCACGCTGGCAGGCCGCGCGTTGGGCGGGGCTGCGGTGATTTCTCAATCCGCCAATCTGACCGGACAGGTGACGACCGTGCGCGGGCTTTCTTACGCGGTGGCGTTCGGCGGCGAGATGGATTTACGCCTGACGCGCCGCTTTTCGTGGCGAGTGGTGCAAGGAGATTACCTGCTGACGCGATTTCGCGAACGCCTGGGCGGCGAAGCACGACAGCACAGCGCGCGGATTTCCACCGGATTGGTTCTGCATTTGTTCAACCGATAAATCCCATTGCGACAGAGTGGCGTATCTATTGCTTACTTCAATCAGGTCGGCTCCCGGTCGTGACTGGGAGCGTAAAGGGTTTGAACAGAATGGGAATTTCAAATTGGAGGAGACATGAAAACAAGATTTCAGAAAATACCTGGCCTGTTGCTGCTGATGCTGTGCGTGTCGTTGGCGGCGTTGATCCCGCAATCGGCAAGCGCGCAGAGCAAGTCCAGGGACAAAGACGCCAGAGAGGTTTACACCGGCACGATTTATTACTTCGGCGGGTCGCGCGGCAGCGTGACCACTACCTTCACGTTGAACATTGACAGCCTTTCGTCCGATGCGGAGGTGCAGCGGCTGCTCGGCGAGTTGCAGCGCGGCGGTCAGGATGCGCTGGTGAAGGCGCTGGGCAAGGAAAAGCGCGGAACGCTTCAAGTCGGTTCCAGCATCGGACGCGACATCAACGCCGTCTGGGTTTCGGAAGAAGAGGAAGGCCGCAAGATCAACATTCTCTCCGAACGCTGGTTGGGCTTCGGCGAATTGCGGCGCGGCGCGCGTTCGGTGGATTACCCGCTCACTTACATCGAACTTTTCATTGACGAAAAAGGCAAAGGCGAAGGCTCCATGATTCCCGCCGCCCGCGTCCGATTGAAAAAAGGGAAGACTCTCGAAATTGAGAACTTCGGCATTTATCCGGCGCGGCTGATCGGCGTCAGGCGTCGCGGTCGGTAATGGCCAGTCGCCCCTTTGTTCGTCGTCAGTTGTATTTCAGACGTTCATCCGACGCCGGCCAATACAAGCTCACCGCAATCCGGCAATTCATTTGTTGTGAGGCGGGTTCTTTACCCGCCCCACACTGCCTCCCGTTGGCTAAACCGAGAATTGTTATAGACATCGAGAAAAAGACGTACCGCAGACTGTTAGTCCGCAGAGGCGTTCTCAGGCAAGGTTCTTCTGATTTCAAAAGCCCTTGCTCGCCGCGCCTACAGCCGACTGACAGTCGGCTGTACATTTCTTTTTCTTAAAGACTATATCAACAACTCCGGGCAGGCCGGACTGATTGAAAAGTCAGGGCGCTTAAGAACCTGCTTTTCGCGCGCGCGTTTTCGCGGCTTTTTTGGCCGATGCCGAGCGGGCAGCCGTACTTCGCGATGCTGAAGCTTGACCGCCTTTTCGACCACCTTTCTGAGCCGGCTCCTTATTCGTTTCCCGCCCGCGTCCGCTCCCGCTTTTTTTCCCGCCCCCGTCCATCTTATTGACGGTTGCCCAAGCGCGAGATTCGGCCTCTTGCTCTGATGTTCCCCGTTTGCGATACCCTTCTTCGATATGCTCGGCC
>CAZRXE010000647.1:0-6667 GCA_964603695.1 uncultured Heliomicrobium sp. | reverse complement strand
CGGAAGCCGCCGAACAATTCCTGCTCGAAAGCGACGAACAAGTGGTGCGCGCGCTGGCCGAACTCCCCAAAGCCAAACAGTTGACCTTGCAGGCGCGGCTGTTTCCTACCGCTTCATCCAAACAATAAGTACGATTCACAGCTTCATCCGCAACGCCACCAGCACAAACGCCGCCACCAGACCGCCCAGCATCCAATAAAACGCCAGATCAAGTAAAACGCCAGATCAAGTTCGCGCTGTTTCTCTTTGGCCAACTCACCGAGCTTTTGGCGAATGTCGGCGGGCGCGTGGCGGTAGATGCGCAGTTCTTCGTTCAGGCATTGGTATAGCCCCAGCATCCAGCACAGCAGCGGCGGAAAGAACATCGCTTTCTCCCACCATTGCGCTGTTTCGGGGATGAATTTTGCAAAGCCGAGCATGCCCAGGTAAATGCCCTGCAACGCTCCCAGCCCGGTCATCAGCGACTTTGCCGCCTCCCTGACTGCCGGCAACGATTCGACAACCAGCTTGTTCGCCTGCTCCAGCCAGAAATCATCATCCGGCTCGGATGGCGCGCTCTGGTAAATGACCTCCGCCGGCTGGGATGGGTTAGCCCGGTTGTTTTGGATGTCAGGCCTGGTTGCTCGCGAGCATCTCTTCGAGCATCTGGCGCGTGATGACGATGCGGCCTTCTCATAGCATCGGGCGGTGCAGTACGGGGAGCGGTAGCGATCTAGTGGACTCCGATAGGCGTACCCACGAGATGACCAGATCGCTACCGTTCCCTGTGCCGTATCGTATGGCTTCACGAGACGACCAGGTCGCTACCGCTCTCTGTACTGCATCACTCGTCATCAAAATTTGGCAGTTCATCTCCCTGCCCATTGATGACGTAATCAATGGCGCGCTCGACGTGGCATGGTTTCCACAGATAACGCCGACTGCCTTTGTCCGACCAAGGACTGTAGTTTTCACGCCAGCAACCATCTTCGCGCATCTGCCGCGTAGCGTTCGCTTTGAAAGCGGACAAAATCGGCTCAGGTTTACACGGTGCGGTAACGACTACGTGAATGTGATTGGTTCGTACATTGATTGCTTGCAGCGACCAGCCGCGTTTCTCACAAGTGTCGCGGATGGCGGCTTCCACGGCTGACCGGCGCGCCGCATCGAGCTCCACGGGCGGATGTTTGAGCGCCGCTTGATTGTGATCCTGCCAACGCACATTGCGCGGAATGAAAGGCGTGCCGTACTGGTTGTGATAACGATCCGTCGAGCCGCGCTCATCGCCATGCAACCACGTGCCGTAACAACGAAAAGTGATGAGATAGGCCAGCGGGATACGCTCATCACTGAAATCAGGATTGTAACCACCCATCATTTCTCCTCTCTGACATAATCGCTTGATGCGGTACGGGGAGCGGTAGCGACCTGGTGATCCCCCCACCTCGGAGCCCTTCCGTGACCGCTCAAGCATGCCGCCCGATGCGGTACGGGGAGCGGTAGCGACCTGGTGGGCTGCTTATACGCATCGGGAAACCAGGTCGCTACCGCTCCCCGTACCGCATCGCCGCTGGCAAGCCCCTGTGTGCAGCGTGCGCGCCGTCTGACAACCGGAAATCACTGCCAGCCGCAGCCTGGCTTTTCCGCCCAGGCCACGCTCAATGGCCTGCATTACGTCGGCAATGGAGGCGGGCAGCTTCTTCCCGTGCGCGTCTTCCAGCAGCAATCCGCCGCCATCGCGCGGGCTGAGGCCGTGGCCAGTGAAATGCAGAATGTGGTAGCCGTCTTGTAAGCGGTGTTCGAGGATTTCCAGCTTCGCTTCGTCTTCAATTTCAAGAGAGATTCGCCCTTGCGCGTTTGGTCGTTAATCGCTTCGAGCAGGATTTCCTGTTCGCGTTCGGCGTTCAATCGCTCGTGGTCTTGCAAATCGAGCGGGCTGGCAAAGAAACCGAAAAGCTTCAGCGGTCGCGGAATCGGCGGCTGTTCGTCGGGCGGAGTGACATCCAGCGGCAACCGCGTGAGCGTCGTCTTGGCTCCGGTGGCGATGAACTCCGCGCCGTCGTGCAGCGTCTCCCAGGGCAAGACTTCCAGCTTCGTCGTGCCTTCGGCAAAACGCAGGCAGAGAATCAGAAACTCGCTGCGCTGTTTGTACTCGTGCCAGACCTGCTCGACGGCGGGCGGGAAGAGTTTTTGATAAAGCTCGCGGCCCAGCTTCTGCAATTCATCGAAGCGTTCCGCCGGGTCTTTTGTGGAAGCATTGAGCCGATCCACGCTGAAGTCGGTCAGGAAGTCTACGCGGTGGCTGAAGGTGGCGAATGCGAGTGGCGCAGAAGAACTTCGTTCGCAAACAGTGAGCGAATAGCTTTCAGCGGAAAGCGGCTGAATCTGAAAATCGAGAATTGTTGGCATGGCAGTCTCCGTTGCTTGGAAATTTCGCGGACGCCCTGTTTTTACCAAACTTCATCAGAATGGCAAGGCTACAGGACAGACGACTTTCTCTTCCGGCTGCCAATCGTTGCGAAGCGCCATTGGTTCTTAGTGGCGCTTCGCACGAATTTGAGATCACTCTCGGAATGGCTGTTATTGCTTGATGGTGAAGGCGGAGGATTTGGTAAACGACGTGCCGTTCGCGTTGGTGACGGATACGCTGCGGGTGGTCGCTTGCGTGATGCCGGAAATGGCGAAAGTGGCCGTCAATTGTGCGCTGCTGCGTTCGGTGATGGTGACGGTGACGCCGCCGCCATTGACGATCAGCACCGAATCCGACGTGAAGCCTGAGCCGGTAATCACCACGGTGACGGTTGTGCCGCGTTTGCCGCTGTTCGGCGTCAGCGTGCCGATGGTCAGTTCCGTGGGCGGCGGCGGCGCGGTGACGGTCACGATTTGCGCGACGGTGGAATTCGTTCCGCCCTTGCCGTCGCTGACCGTCAGCACAATGGAATGTTGGCCGATGCCGAGTTGCACGCCGGCAACCGCGGTTGTCGCAATTTGCTGGCCGCCATCCGTCCACGAAAAGGTGAGCGGGTCGTTGTTCGGATCGGAGGAAGCGGAGCCGTCGAGTTGCACCGTTGCCGTCGAACCGTTTTGCGCCACCACGCTGGACGGCAATTGATTGGCGACCGCGACCGGCGGTTGGTTGCCGCCCGGATCGCTGACCAGGATGGTGAAAGCGGGCGTCAAGGTCACGCCGCCTTTGCCGTCGTCGGCTCTGACCTGAACGCTGTATTGTCCGACGTTGCCGCCCGCAGGGTTGATGAAGAGCGTGGCCGTGCGCCCCGCCGGATTGGCGTTGGTGATGCTGACGAACGATAGCGGCGGAACCAGGGTGAAGGTTACCGGGTCGTTGTCGGCGTCGGTGGCGGACAGCGCCACGTTCAACTGCTGGCTCTTGTTCAGGCTTTGATTGACGACGCCCGACGGCACGGGCGGATTGTTTGCCGGCGTCACCGCGCTCGTAGTCAAACGCCGCGCGCGCAGATTGCCGGTGTCGCAAAAAACGATTGCGCCGCTCGAAGCGTCAACGCCCAGTGCTGTCGGCGTGTCGAGTGGGGCATTGAGCGCCGCGCCGCCGTCGCCTGCGTTGCCCGCTTCACCGTTGCCGGCAATGGTGTTGATTTTGCCGTCGCTGACAGTGACGCGGCGGATGCGTTCGTTGTCCGTGTCGGAAATCAGCACATTGCCGGCGGCATCCAGCGCCACACTGGTGGGCGCGCTCAATTGGGAAAGGTTCGCCGCGTTGCCGTCGCCGCCGAAGCCTGACGTGCCGTTGCTTGCCCCAGCGAAGGCGCTGATGTTGCCGCCGCTGATTTTGCGCACGCGGTTATTGCCTTGATCGGCGACGTAAATCGTCGCGCCGTCGCTGCTGACGGCGATGCCCGTCGGATGATTGAACCGGGCTGCCGTCGCCGGGCCGCCGTCGCCGTTGTTTCCGACCGTGCCGTTTCCGGCGATGGTCGTCAGTTGGCCGTTCGAGACTTTGCAAATGCGATTGTTGTCCGTGTCGGCGAAATACACATTGCCCGCCGCGTCCACGGCCACGGCCATTGGCGCGTTGATCCAGGCATTGGTCGCTGGGCCGTCTCCGCCGAGCGCGGCAATGCCTGCTCCGGCAACGGTCGTGATGACGGTCGTCGTCAAGTCAATCCGGCGGATGCGGTGATTGCCCGTGTCCGCCACGTAAAGCAGATTGCGCGCGGCATCCAGCGCCAGGCCGGTCGGATTGTTGAACTTCGCCGCAGTGGCCGGACCGCCGTCGCCCGTTGCGCCTTTCGCGCCCGTTCCCGCAAGAAGCGTGATTGTGCCTTGCGAAATTTTGCGAATGACGCGGGCTTCGGAATCAGCCACGTACACAACGCCGTTTGCGCCGACGGCAATGCCGCTGGGTTGTTTGAACATCGCGGCAGTAGCCGCAGCGCCGTTGCCCGCGTTGCCGTAGCCGCCGTTTCCGGCATACGCCGCCACGTTGAACGCTCCTGGGCCGGCGGGCGAAGGCGTCGGTGTTGGGCTTGGCGTTGGAGTTGGAGTTGGAGTCGGGGTCGGAGTTGGCGTGGGCGTTGGCGTTGGCGATGGGCCGCATCCCGCGCCGCTGCAAACCACCGTGACTTGAAAAGTCTTCGTGCCGACATTGCCCGCCGCATCGGCGGCGGTGAACGTTACAGTCGTTGCGCCCAGCGGAAAGACAGCGCCGGACGCGGGCGCGGCAGTCACCGTGCGATTGCCGGAAACGGCGTCAATCGCCGTCGGCAACGTGAAGGTGACCACCGCGCCCGTTCCCGACGCGATGGTTTGCGTGATGTTTGCCGGGACGTTGGAAAAGACAGGCGGCGTGGTGTCCTGCACGTTGATGGATTTGGCCGTTGTGCCGGACGAACCGTTCGGTTTGCCGTCGTTGGCCGTCAGTATCAACGAATGTTGTCCCAATGCCAGCGTCACCGTCGCGGTTAATTGATTGGCAATCGTCACGGCGGATTGCCCCGGGCGGGTATCCGTCCAAATGATGGTGTTGATCGAATCGCCGTCGGGATCGGTCGCAGTGCCGTTCAATGGCACGCTTGCGCCGCTTGCGCTGGTGGCTTCGACCGTGGCCGGCAGCGTTCCCGCGTCCACCACTGGCGCGCGGTTGACGTTGGCAACGGTGATTGTTACAGGCTTGGAATCGCTGAGCGGAGGTGTGCCGTTGTCTGTGGCGGTGAAGGTGACGTTGAAGGTCTGCGTCGCACCTGCGTTGTTTGGCGCAACATCGAAGCCCGGCGTGTAGCTGAACGCGCCGGTCGAAGCATTCAACGTCGCGCCGGTCGGCGCGCCGGTCATGGCGTAGCCGATCGGATTGCCGTTCGGGTCAGTGGCCGCCAGCGTGAAGCTTAAGGTCTGGCCTTCGTTGACGGACTTGTTGCCGGGACTGGTCAAAACCGGCGGGCTGTTGGGCGCGGCCTGCGCCAGGCGGATGCGATTGTTACCGGTATCGGCCACGTAAATCCCTGCTGCACCGGCGGCCAGAGCATTGGCCAAACTCAGCTTGGCTTGCGTGGCGGGGCCGCCGTCGCCGCTGAAGCCGATTTCGCCCGTGCCGATGATGGTATTGATGATGTTGCTGCCGGCGGTGACGCGGCGAATGCGATTGTTGCCTTTGTCGTTGATGTAAAGATTGCCCGCGCTGTCCACGGCCACCGCCGACGGCGCATTGAGCCGCGCGGCAAAGGCGGGGCCGCCGTCGCCTTCAAAACCTGAACGCGGCAAGCCTTGCGAGACGACCGAAGTAATTGTGCCGCCTGAAACCCGGCGGATGCGGTGATTGTTGGTATCGGCGATGAAAACATCGCCGTCGGCATTGACGGCCACGCCGCTGGGACGATTCAGCCGCGCGGCGGTAGCCAACAAACCGTCGCCTGAAGAACCAAGCGAACCGGCAATGCCTGCAAACACGCTGACCGTGCCGTTGGCGGCCACCGAACGAACGACGTGATTGCCTGGGTCGGCGATGAAAACGATGTTGTTGAACACTGCCACGCCGCTGGGGCCGTTCAGCGTCGGCGCGCCCGCACCGACCGCTCCGGCCACGGTTGAAATGTTGCCGTCCGTCCCGATTTTGCGAACGCGATTGTTACCGGTATCAGCGACGTAAATATTCCCCGCCGCGTCCACCGCCACCGCCGAAGGTTTGTTGAACGTGGCTTCCAGCGCCGCGCCGCCGTCACCGTTGGGCGCGCCGGGTTCGGTTGACGCGACGCCGGGCGTTCCGGCAATGGTGTTGATCTTTTTGTCGCCGGCGTTGACCTTGCGAATGACGTGGTTGTTGGTGTCGGCGATGTAATAGTTTCCCGCCGCATCCACCGCCACGCCCACCGGGCCATCGAGTTTGGCCGCCGACGCCAATCCGCCGTCGCCCGCGAAGCCGCTTGATCCGTCGCTGACCACTGTGCCGAGCGCGCCCGCTTCGACTTTGCGCAAACGGCTGTTGCCCGCGTCCATAAACAATGCCTGCACGCCCGCCACGGCAATGCCCGCCGGCGCGTTCAGCGTGAAGTTCGTCGCGGGCGTTCCGTCGCCGTTGTAACCCTGTCCGGCTCTGCCCGCGATGGTGGAAACAGACACACCGTCAATCTGGCGGATTCGATGATTGCCGCTGTCGGCGATCAAAACTCTGTGCGCGGCGTCAATCGCCACGCCCGCTGGGCTGTTCAATTGCAGC
>CAZRXE010000646.1:0-3600 GCA_964603695.1 uncultured Heliomicrobium sp. | reverse complement strand
GGGAAGGTGGATGCGCAATACCCGGGGAGGTCTCTCAGCTTGCCATCGGGTTAGCGTCGTCGAGAGGCGGCGCGATGAACCGGCAGAAGTCAGCAGAGGGCATAGTAATCCCGCGACCGGGATGAAGGCCCGAACACGTGGGAAGGACTGACGCTTGAATTTCGTGACCGAAAGAGACGCAGACAGTCTGGCTGAGATGCCCGAATCCCGCCCGGATGGTAGCGGTCGGAAACCGCGAGAGTATGGGAAGGGTGCGTCAAGCGGCGCGGCAAGGAGAGAGAACATCAGACCGGAAGAATTGCAGTTAATGGAAGCAGTGGTCGCGCGCGAGAACCTGCTTGATGCTTATGCGCGAGTGATGAGTAACAAAGGCGCGGCAGGTGTTGATGAAATGCCGGTCGAGCAGTTGAAACCTTACTTGCAAGAGCATTGGGCGCAGATCAAGGAAAGCTTGTTGAATGGCACGTACCAGCCGCAAGCGGTGCGGTGCGTGGAAATACCGAAACCAAACGGCGGAGTGCGTCAATTGATCTTTCAGAGCATTGGCCGACGGTGATGGATCGGCTGATTCAACAGGCGTTGCATCAAGTGATGAGTCCGCTGTTTGAGCCGGGCTTTTCCGAATCGAGCTACGGCTTTCGGCCCGGACGCCGCGCGCAGCAAGCGGTGTCACAAGCCCGCGCGTATGTGGCTGAAGGTCGGCGGTGGGTTGTGGATATGGATTTGGAGAAGTTCTTTGATCGAGTCAACCACGATGTGCTGATGTCGCGGTTGGCTCGGCGAATCAGCGACAAGCGGGTGCTGTGTTTGATCCGGCGCTATCTGCAAGCGGGGATGATGACGGGCGGTGTAGTGAGTCCGCGAGCGGAAGGAACTCCGCAAGGCGGCCCGCTGTCGCCGCTGCTGTCAAACGTCCTGCTGGACGAACTGGACAAGGAACTGGAGCGGCGCGGTCACAAGTTCTGCCGATACGCGGACGACTGCAACATCTACGTGCGGTCAAAGCAGGCGGGGGAACGAGTGATGAAGTCGGTGACAGAATTCCTGTCCAAACGTCTGCGCTTGAAGGTCAATGCGGAGAAAAGCGCAGTGGCTCGCCCGTGGGAGCGGAAGTTCCTGGGGTACTCGATGACGTGGCATAAACAACCACGGCTGAGAGTCGCGCCGGAATCCATCCGACGGCTGAAGGCGAAAGTACGGACGATCTTTCGAGAAGGGAGAGGGCGAAAGCTGACGACAGTCATTGAAGATTTGAATCAACTGCTGCGCGGCTGGATCGGATATTTCCGGCAGGCGGAAGTGAAAGGAATCTTTGAAGAACTGGACGGTTGGCTTCGGCGCAAACTGCGCTGCCTGCTATGGCGGCAATGGAAGCGCCCCTTTACGAGAGCGAAGAACCTGATGAAACGAGGATTAGAAAAACTGCGTGCGTGGAAGTCGGCGACGAACGGACGCGGCGCGTGGTGGAACGCAGGAGCGTCACATCTGAATGAGGCGTTCCCGAAATCCTACTTTGACCGGCTGGGACTCATCTCACTGCTGGATCAACTGCGGAAACTTCAATCTTCTATGTGAACCGCCGGATGCGGAACCGCACATCCGGTGGTGTGGGAGGACGGGAGCCGCGAGGCTCCCTCCTACCCGATGGCTAGAAATATCATGGGAGGTATCTCCAGGTATCCGCCCGGAGTTTTTGCCTCCCCGTTCTTGATTGAGAAATTACTGGTTAAGGTTTTGGGTTTCCGCCGGATTTTTTGTCTGCTTCAGCTTCTTCAGCTTTTGCAACTCGATAGCCTAAACGCGCTCTTACTACGAGATTGGGATTGGAAACTTCAACGGTGATTGAGCGGTACTTGCCGTCACGTTGCTCGTTGTTTGAAACATAAGTCAACGTGTATTGATGGCGCAGTTCCTCCGCAATGCGCTGAAAAGCATAAGAGGTGTTTTCTATGTTTTCAGCACGAAGGTAAAGTGCGCCGGATTGGGCAGCCAGGCTTCGCAAAAAATCCGATGCAACCAAATAACGGTCACGAACAGGAGGGCGGGATTGAGGGTTGGCATTGAACTGATCCTCTTCATTCTCCGTGGAGTTGGACAATTTGGAGATGAAAAAACTTGATGGTCTGTTTGGCAGAAAAAGTGGTCTTGTTAGTGATCCGCCGTCATTGCGAGTTTCATATTGAATCGCGTAACTAATGATTCCCGTTGCCGCAACCAAATCCAGTGCATTTTCAAAGCTCCCTTTTTTGCTTGCCGTGTCCACGCCATCAGTTAGGACAACAATGGCTTTACGGCCCTGAAGCGGAACCATTTTCTCCGTAATGGTGCGGTAAATCGCGTCGTAAAGACTGGTTAGGTAACTACTTTTGACGGAGTTTACCGCGCGTTGTAATTCGGCGCGATCACTGGTGAAGTCACTGACAAACCGTACTTGCTCGTCAAAGGTCACAATCATGACTCGGTCGTTCGGCTGTAGTTGTTTAATGAAAGCCGATGCAGCTTTTCGAATCGCCCCAAGTTTGTTTTGCGTGCTGCGACTAGTGTCAATTAACAAGGCGACATTAAAGGGTGCTTCGGTCGAGGAAAAATCTTCGATTTTTTGCCTTGTACCGTCTTCGCGCACGATGAAGTCGCCGCGCCCCAGTCCCGTGGTAAAACGCCCAATGCGATCCGTGACAATAACTGGAACATTCACCAGCGTAGTCCTGATCGTATCTGTTTGTTGTGGGTCTTGTTGAGGCGGACTCGTACTTTGGGCGGAGGCGGAAACCGTCATCCCGATGAGCGAGGAAGCCAAAAACGCCAGAATCCCGAATTTCATTCGTTGTATCGCTGTCAGGTAATTCATAAGCTCAATCCTTGATCGTGGGCGAGATTTTACTTGAGCCGTTGGTGTGAATCAAAAGCGGAATGAAAACTTCGACTTCAAAATAGCATTGCGGAAATGCAAGATATATCTTGCATTTCCGCAATGCCGAATTCAGAAACAGGTTTAGCCAACGTGTTGCGCCATGCCAATGGCCGCGAGTTCATGACCTGCCTGTGTGTCCAAATCACGTTTAATGGCATCCAGAATGCCATTAATGAATTGTGTGGATTCACTGGTCGAAAATCTTCGTGCAATCTCCAGTGCTTCATTGATTGCGACCGTTCGCGGCGTGTTGGGTTGATGGAGAAATTCAAAGACCGCCATTCGTAAAAGATTCCGATCCACGACCGCCATACGCGGGATTCTCCAATGTTCAGTGCGGACCCTGATTCGCTCGTCAATCTCTTCCAGATTCAAAATCGTCCCCAGCGTCAATTCATTGGCAAAGCCGCGAACTTCCTCCGAAGCTTCTGCCAGTTCCCCCCAAAAAGTTTCGAGCAGTTCTTCGACTGACGGGCGAGTCACGTCGTATGAGAAAAGCATTTGTAGCGCGCATTCGCGCGCTCTACGCCGAGCACCCATAATTTTCTGATGTGTTATCGTAAGAAATCCTGATTTAGAAGAAGTTTGGGGGACGTCTCGAATGCTTGACCAATACGTGAAGTCAGTTCAAGCAAACCAGCTCGCTTCACAGCTCTTTTAACAGGTTGGCCATCTCCACGGCAGCCATT
>CAZRXE010000645.1:0-2840 GCA_964603695.1 uncultured Heliomicrobium sp. | reverse complement strand
CCCGCGCCGACCACCACGACATGCTTGCCGCTGTAATCGTTCGGGTCGGTCAGTTTGTATTTGACCTTGTCGTCTTCGTAAGCCGGGCGCGGTTTGAGCTTCGGCACGAATTGATTACCGCAACTATGACAGAATTTGTTTTCGCCCAGGCGCGATTCGCCGCACTTGTTGCAGAAACCGGGCATCGCCAGTTCCGTGCCGGTAACGGTGATTTTCAGGTCTTCGCCGGAAACGCCCAATCGCATCGGCGTGCCGCGATTTCCGATGGCCAGGATGACGCGGCGCGCGCTGTATTGCATCTTGCGTTTGGCTTTTTCCTGCTCGGTTTCGACGATGAAGACATCGCCCGCCTGTTTGACGCTTTTGCAGCTTTCAAATTCGTTGATGGTCACGCCGTTCGACTGCATGCTTTCCATCCACGAACCGATCATCGCTTCTTTGGTCGCGCCGGGGCCGTCCAGCTTGATGCCGCCGACAACGGGTTTGTCCGCCGGGTTGAAGAACACGTATTTGCCGCCCGGATAGGTTTGCTGGATGGTGGCGACGACTTGATCCTGTTCGATGGCGATGTAGCTCAGCCCGCGCTGTTTGGCCAACACCGCGGCTGATAAGCCCGCCGGGCCGATGCCGACGATGGCCACGTCGTAATCGGCGTTTCCTTTCGCGCTGGATTTCAGATCGTTGACGATGTAATCAATCACACCACCGCCTTCATTGATGGCGTTTTTGATGAGCGGCACGCCGGACACATCGCCGATCAGGTAAACGCCCGGCACGTTGGTCATGAACTTTTGATCGCGCTGCGGGACTTTACGTTTGGGAATGACTTTGACGGTGTTGACGACGATGCAGGATTTCGGCACGGTCGGGCATTCCACCTGACAACTGGTGTCTTCCATGCACTGTTCTATGGCGACGGGCGTGGATTTGCCGTTGACAATGGCCAGCACGTCATGCGGGCAAGCGTCCACGCAGGCGTGACAGCCGATGCAGGTCGCCGTGTTGATGACTGGGTGCGGATAAGGCGGCCCGTCGGGATCAAGCGCGACGCTCAGCGCCTGCGGTAACGCGGAGGTTTTGGCTTTTTCCTCTACAGGCGTGGCCTCGGCTTTGGCCATCGCTTCAAACACTTTCTTGCGATTGCGCGACGTGTCCGTGGACACAAGCACGAAGCCGGCAACGGCCGAAATCAAAATCAAACCGACCCAGCCAATCGTTGGGATTGCACCGTAGCTGGCCGAAAATTGTGGAATGAAAGCCACTACCAGCAGCAGCGCCAGCAGTAATAGTGTGATGATGAATTGCGCTCTTCTCATAGCAGGTTACTTACAAAGGCGGAATGGAGTTGATTCCGATGAGTGGTGTCGCCGAGCTGGAAGCTCGCGTACCCGGGTTAATCGAAAAACGGAAACAGCACTTTCAATTCGGTTTTGTCCGGTCGGCGACCGTATTCGCAGATTTCGAAGGCTTCGGCGTGTTGGACTTTGGCGGCGCGTTCCTTGCCGTACCACTCTTCCAGATTCTTGCGGTATTTGTCGGCGACATTGCGTTGCCGGTCAACGAAGCGTTTGCGAACGACCGCCCAGCGTTCTTTTTGTTTGACCGGGTCGGTCGAAAGCAACTCCGCCGAACCGTTCGCGCCGCCTTCGTAAAACTGCGAAACCATGCCGAGCAGACCGTCCAGCTTCTTTTCCATCACCGAATCAATGTCCACGATCACGTCGGCCTGAAACGGATTCGGTTTCTCGAAGCGGTCGGAGAAATACATAAAGATGGGATTACCGGTCAGATGCGGCACGTCCGGCGCGAAGTTCGGCACGGTGACCATATAGGCCGCGTCCTGTACCAGCACGCCCGCGTAGCGATGATCGGGATGGTAATCGTTCGGGCGATGGCTGATGACCACGTCGGCTTTCCATTCGCGAATCAGTTTGGTGACGGCTTTGCGATTTTCCAGTGTCGGCAGCAATTCGCCGTCGTGGTTGTCCAGTACTTCGACGGTCGTTCCCAGAATCTTCGCGGCGCGTTCGACTTCGACTTTGCGGCGACGGGCGAGTTGGCCGCCGGCTTCGTTCCAGTGGCCGATGTCGCCGTTGGTCACTGCCACCAGTTTGACGGCGTGGCCTTTGGCCGCCCACAAGGCGGCGGTTCCCGAAACGCCTATTTCCGCATCGTCCGGATGCGCACCGAAAGCGATGATTCGCAATTGACGTTGCGTGTTGCCGGAAACGGCGGATGCCGGTTGAAGCGCGGGAAGTGCGCACGAAACAAATAGTATGGCAAGGGCGACGAGACTGATTTTGTAGACGGCTTTCATCAATTACCTTGGTTCTTTGCGTACCGCGAAAAGTTTCAGTTGATGACTGTGCGCAGAATGTTTGTGCGCCTGCTGGCCACGGACTCTTTTTCCTCGCCGTGTTGTGCGTGACAGGAAACGCAGAGCGGGCCGGCGGGCTGAACGCTGCCTTTCAATGTCTTGCCTTGTTCAGCGAAGAAAGGACGCGCGTTGGCGTTTTGCGCGGCGGCGTCCGCCGGGTCATTGCCGTGGCAGGCGGCGCAGGATTCGCGCACGCCTTCGGTGATGGCCGCGCCTTCAAAGCCCGCAGTGTGGCAATCGGTGCAATTGCTGCGGCCTTGCTGGCGACCGGACAGGTGAATCAGGTGGAACTGATCTTTCATACTGAATTGCGATGTCGCGCCGGGCAATTGTTTACGCGCCCATTCGGCTTGCGTGATGCCCGTCCAGGTCCAGCGGCCATCGGTGACGGGATAACCGAAACTGCCGCCGTGGGGTGTTCCAAGCGGTTTGCCGGTCAGTGCGGACATCACGCCGCTGCCGT
>CAZRXE010000644.1:0-2466 GCA_964603695.1 uncultured Heliomicrobium sp. | reverse complement strand
CTCCCTGGCGAAGTCGGCCAGCGCCCGTTCCAACATATATTTTCCAGTGATGTAACTCGTGCCATAACCGGGCTGCCGCAGGTAAAGATGCTGCTCAAACAGCAGCAATTCCTTCTCCGTCTTCATCCATCCGCGCGGGGTCATTTCGGAATGAATGCCGCCCGCCGCTTCCATCGTCATTGTGTTGGCGTGTGCGTACAGCGAACCGAGTCCGCGCGCCGCTCGTTGCGCGACCATGATCCAGACGATTTCACGCGAGCGTGGGCTGTCGTCATAAAGTCCGGCGTGCATAAACATCTCTTCAACGGCGGTGGCTGTGCCTTCGTTGCGGGTGTCGAAGATGTTGTACAGCAAGGCTCCGCGACGCACCGGACTTGGATGCGGTTCACGATCCATGCGCGCCAGTTCAAACCAGTGATAAAAATGAGTGAAGAGCGGCAGCGGGTCGAAATGCGATCCGATCAGAAAGAAGTTGCGCCGCTCGATGGGAACGAAGCGGCCTAGATGTTCGCGCAGCGCCGGTTCGAAGTAATCTTTGACGGTGAGGATTTCCTGCTCGCGCAAAAATGTCATCAGCCGGGTTGCCGCTTTGTCCGCCTTTGCGTCGTATTCCACCGGGTTCGCGGCAGCGACCAATTGCGGCAAGCGCCGGTTGCGATGCTCTTCCAGCTTCAGCGACGACCACGCCCGATCCAGTTCGCGCTTCAGCAAGCGTTCCTCTTGCTCCCAAGTCATCGGCAGCAGGTGAACGTTTTGCTGATACCAGGTGTAATTTTCTTTTCCGATGCCGGAAGGGCCGCTCTTTTTGGGAGCTTCGGATTCGAGCCACGCGATCAACTCATCGGTAGCCTGCCGGCTTTCGGCGATGACCGCTTGCAGCTTTGCATTTGCGCCGACTTTGGCGGTCAGCGGGTCAAGGTCTGTCCGCTGCGTTCGCATATTTCTGATGCCGGCAATCCAGAGTTCGCGCGCGTTGCCGGTCAGATTGCGGCGCGCCTGGCGCATCAGCGGCGGAATGACGCTGAGGTCGGCCAACAGCCGTTCTTCTTCTTTCGGCGTCAGCGGGAATTGATACGTCCAAAGTTCAGTCACCGCGTGATGCGTCGGGCCTTCGTGCGCGGGCACATCGCTGCGTTCCAGCTTGATGGACTGATAAAAGGCCGGGTCGCGTACCCATGGTTTGAGTACCCGATGGTTGAAATCAAAGCCGTTCATCTCCGCCCGCACCAGATGCCAGTCCACCTGTTCGGGGATCGGCCAGCGGCTGATGTCCATTGCATCCAGCCGCTGCCGCAATCGTTGATACTCCCGATGACGTTTGGCGAAGGTTTCGGCGGTGTAGTCCGGCGCGCCATCAAGCTGCGGAGGCCGCTCGAACGCCCGCCACTCGCTAAACAATTGCAACAAATCGCTGTGTTGATTCAGTCGCGCTTCCGGCTGCGTCCCGCAGGCAACGGAAAACAAAACCAGCAAGACGGACAGCATCACTGAAATTGCGGTGAGCGATATTTTCATAGTTCATTTCTCCAACAGGGTGATAAGGCGAGAAAACTTTATCCGTCACGCCGCAAAAAGCGTCAAGATCAGGCCGGTAAAATCAGTCAACGGCGGCTGTCGTTGGTCTCCATGCGCAATTTCTTTTATGATGCCGCTTCCTCGAACATGTTTATCAGAAGAGTGAAAACAACGATATGAAGCGACGAATCGAGTCCCGCAAATTAAGAGCTTGTTTCATCGGCTTGTGCCTGTTGTTGGTGACCGGAGTCTGGCGAATGGCCGACGCCGCCGAAAGTCTGAGCGTCAAGCAGGTACGCGAGTTGTTGCAACATCTGGGCGGCGCGAACCTGTCCAAAGACCAAGTGCAAATCAAAAAGATTGACGGCGCGATCATTGAGGCGCAAATCGAAACGGCCTTCCGCGTCCAGAAAGGCAAGGACGGCTGGCGAATCGCCGAAGTCCGGTTGGGCGACCGGCAGTGGGAATCGTTCGAGTTAATTGAGGAAGCCGTCAAACGTGAAAAGGCGCGGCGCACCACGGCGCTGCTTAATCAATTCGCCGCAGGCTTGAAAGCTTATCAACAGGCCAACGGGCAATACGCCAAGACGAATAAGATAGGCGAACTGCTCGATTACCTTTCACCGCGCTACATTCCGCTGCCGCCGCGCGTTGATCTTTGGGGCAAGGAGTTCGATTACGACGGCTCGGCAACCACTTACCGGCTGGTTTCCGCCGGCCCCGATGGCAGAAAAGGCACTAACGACGATCTGATTCTGGAAAACGGAGTGGTGAAGTCAGACATCGGTGATTAATAGTTATGGCAGCTATGAACTACATTTCGGCAGAAGATCAACGAATCTTGAACCAGCGTTACCGCACAACTGCGATCCTCGTCATGGCATTCGGCATCAGCGTGATGATTTATATGCTCATCGCCAAATTCATTCCGCCGCGCGAATCGCCGCCGGG
>CAZRXE010000643.1:0-14571 GCA_964603695.1 uncultured Heliomicrobium sp. | reverse complement strand
GGAATTCGACGCCGTGCGCCTGCAACAGGTGCAACAAGCCGTCGGCTTGTACCACGGAGACCTGCTCGAAGGCTGGCATCAGGACTGGTGTCTGTGCGAACGCGAACGGCTGCAAAACATGTATTTGATGATGCTCGACCGGCTGATCGGTTACTGCGAAAAGCGGCAAGCCTATGATGCCGGATTGGAGTACGCCGAACGGATTCTGAAATACGATCCGGCCCGCGAATGCACGCATCAACAGTTGATGCGGCTGAAATATTTAACCGGCGACCGCACCGGGGCCATGCGGCAATATGAACACTGTGTAAAAGCCTTGCGTCAAGAACTGGGAATTCAACCCGGGCGGCGCACGCGCGAATTGTTTGACCGGATTCGCACTGACCCATCGTCTTCGCCGGTTGCGCCCGACTTTCCAGACTTGCGGAACTATCCCCCCTCGCAACTTCCTCTGCCGGAGTTGCTCAGTCAATTGAAGACTTTCCAAAACACGCTCGGCCTGCTGCAACAACAGGCGCAGCAATGGATCGAACTCATCGAACGGCTCAATTCAAATCAATAATCCGGGCGACACCCGATAATTTTCCCGTCAAAAAGACGCCGTGACAGACGGCGGCGTAGACGCCGGCGCAGACGCCTGTTTGCTAAGGTGCGCCGTGTGGGAGTTTTTTATCAACCGAGGCAGCCGCAATGAGAAGTCCTGCCCCGGCGACATCTTGGCAACGATCAGCAGCGAGGCGAGTTGTGCCGCAGAACGAACCGGAAACTCATTCCTTCATTATCAAGTTCTGGCTCGAAAGGGAGGTTGACGGCGAAGGGCGGGTTTGGCGAGGACAAATCACTCACGTGCCGGGACGAAAAGAAGGCAGCCGGCGCTACTTGCACCATCTGGAAGACATCACGGAATTCATTGCGCCGTTTCTGGCCTCGGCATTGCCCCTGGCCGACCGCCGCGCGCGCGCCGGCTGGTTTGATTGGCGCATCTGGCGATTTTGGAGAAAGGAGTAACAGTTGGCGGGATTTGCCGGCATCGCAGCCGTGAGCAAAAGCATTGAGATGCTGCTCAACGCCTGTTTCGAGGAACACCAACCAGTGACCAAGAAAACCAAGGCAGTGCTGGTTCGCACCAGCGATTTCGAACCGGGGACTATTGCCGGCAGCATCGGTTCGCCGGCCTTGTCCATCTTTCTTTACCGCGTGGATTTCAACAAGACGATGCGCGCGACTTGGTCCGCAACTTCCGGGCAGGACGGAAGACCGCATCTGGGATTGGACTTGCATTACCTGATTACGCCCTGGGCGGCCAATGCCGAAGAGGAACAGCGCATTTTGGGCAACGCCATGCAGTGTTTGGAAACCACGCCGATTTTGAGCGGGCCGCTGTTGCACGCCTCCGGCGAATGGGACGCGGGCGAAGCCGTGCAACTAGTGCTTGAAGAAATTTCGACCGAGGCCGTCATGCGCACTTTTGATTCGCTGCCGACCGATTACAGGCTCAGCGTGCCGTATATCGCGCGCGTCTTGCGGCTCGATGGCAGAACGGCGTCGCCCGCCGGCCCGGTCGTCAATGCCATCATCGGCGCGACGCCGACTACAGCGTTATGAATCAATTCCTGCCAGCTCGTTACGCGGAAATCGTCCATCGCCTGGCGCTGGGCATCGAACCGCTCGACGCCCAGCGCGGCGGGCGGCTCGGTTATTCGCTGCAAGCCGCTTACGACGCGCAGCAATTGGGGCTGCCGCGCCCGCCGCTTGAACGCCACGTGTCGAATCTGTTTTCGCTGCGGTATCAGCCCGGCGTGGCGACGCAGTTGGAATTGCGCTTTTTCGATGCGGCGGAGCGGCGCTACAAGCCGGAAGACGACCGCCGCCGGATCGTTCCGCGCCGATTGCGGATTCCGATTTTGTCGCTGGCCGATGTCGAAACCGCGGAGCAGGACGACCCGCAAAGCTTTCGCCGGCGCATCCGGCGTCCGGCCTTTTTTCCCGGCGCGGCTTACGACTTCAGCGCCACGGCTACGAGTTTGCGCGGGCGCGTGGTGCGCGGCGGCAA
Source organism: uncultured Heliomicrobium sp. (assembly GCA_964603695.1). GTDB lineage: Bacteria > Acidobacteriota > Blastocatellia > RBC074 > RBC074 > RBC074. The sequence continues at coordinate 12,518 of CAZRXE010000643.1, read as the reverse complement.
ACCCATGCGCTGGGCGCGCGTAACGGCCAAATTATCCGGTTCCGGGCCGCCCGGTTCCGAATTGGTTGTGGGCCACGCGCACGGCGATGACCGGGGCGAATTCTTGTTGTTCATCAATGCCAACGTGACCACCGGCAGCGCACTGCCGAAACCGTTGGAAATCATCGTTTCGGTTTTCGGCCCGGCCACGCCGCCGCTGCCGAGTCCGGCCACGCTGCCCGCACTTGATCCATTGTGGGATTTGCCCCTCGAAACACTCGCCGCGCCCGGGGTGGATGATCCGGCGGCGACCGGCACGCAATTGCCTGCCGGGTACACGGCAAAGGTTGAACGAGTTGTTTCGTTCACGTTGGGAACCTGTCTCTGCGAAGAGCCGAAGTTTGTTATTCCCTAGCGCCTGAACAATGAAACCTGTTCAGAGTTCAAGCTTCAGCTTGATGAAGCCGACAAGCTGAAGCGTGAACTCTGAACTTACTTCTCCAAGGAGTGCTTCCATGCCTGAATATTTAGCGCCCGGAGTTTACGTCGAAGAAGTCAGTTTCCGCTCGAAGTCCATCGAGGGCGTTTCCACCAGCACCACGGGGTTTGCGGGAATGACCCGCTACGGCCCCGTGCAATATCCCGGCGGCCCCGCCACCAGCGAACCGCGTTTGATTACCAGCTTCACCGAGTTCGAGCGCATTTACGGCGGCTTGGAACCGCTGCTGGTCGGCACGGGAGGAACCGACGAACGACTGGTGTTTACGGCGCACGCAGCGCGCGCCTTTTTCGACAACGGCGGGCGGCGGCTGTATCTGTCCAGGGTATTCACGCCGCGCGAACCCGCGCCGGGAACCTTCGATTATGGCGTGGCCGGCAGCACCGTTTCAGTCGGTTCGGAAACCGCCGCCTGGCGCGCGCGCTGGCCCGGCAGTTTCGGCAATGTGTTGGTCGAAACCAGAGTCGTGCGCAGCAAGAATGTCGCTTACGTGCATCCGACCTTCGGCGTGCAGGCCAAACGCGCCAAAGCCGGCGCGGTAGTGGAAATTTTCGCGGCGGGCGCAACTCTGCCTTCCGGCAATGCTCCGCTGACGATTGGAGACCTGGCCGTGGTGGATGTGGACGCCGGCGGCAAACAAACGTTTCAACGCGGCGGCGTGGCCGTGACGGTTAATCCGACGGACATTATTCAACTGGTCGAATTGCAGGTCGTCGTCCAGGTGAATTTGGATCGGGTGGACGTTTACGACGAACTCGGCGCGGACCCGCGCCAGAAACGGTATATCGGCAGAATTTTGCAGCGCGACGATCCCGAAGATGAAAACGCCATTGTCTGGCTGGACTGGACGCCGCCCACAACTCTGGCGGATGCGCCGATGCTTTTGATGGTGGCGCTGCAAGGGAATTCCGGTCCTCGTTTGAGCGGCGGCCACGACGGTTTGGAAGCGCAGCCGGACGATCTGCGCGGCGAATCGGCAGACCCGGATGTGGCCAGCAAAAAGGCGACCGGCCTGGAAGCCCTGGGCGAAATTGACGACATCGCCATCGTCGCCCTGCCCGATGGCGGCACGTATGCCGACACCGAAACTTGCGCGCAAGCGGCGGATCGCCTGATTTCACACGCCGAACGGCTGCGCTATCGCATCGCGGTGCTGGACGCGCCGCAAGGCAGTTCGCTGACGGAGATTCGCGCCTTCCGGGGACGGTTCGACAGCAAGTATGCCGCGCTCTATCACCCCTGGATTGAAATCTTCGATCCGACCGAACGCCCCGCGCAGGGCGCGCCGCCGAAACGTTTGCTCCTGCCGCCCTCCGGTTTCGTTACCGGCATTTACGCGCGCAGTGACATCGAACGCGGCGTACACAAAGCGCCGGCCAACGAAGTCGTGCGCGGCCTGACGCGCTTTGAAGCCAACATCAACAAACCCCGCCAGGACGTGCTCAATCCCGAAGGCGTCAACTGCCTGCGCTTTTTTGAAGGGCGCGGCAACCGCGTCTGGGGCGCGCGCACCATCAGCTCCGACCCCGAATGGAGATACGTCAACGTCCGGCGGCTTTTCATTTTCGTCGAACATTCGATTGACAAAGGCACGCAATGGGCGGTCTTCGAGCCGAACGGCCCGAAGCTTTGGGCCAATGTCCGGCAAACCATCGAAGACTTTCTGCTCGTGCTCTGGCGCGATGGCGCGCTGCTCGGCGACAAACCCGAGCAGGCGTATTTCGTCCGCTGCGACCGCACGACGATGACGCAAAACGATCTGGACAACGGACGCCTGATTTGTCTGGTCGGCATTGCGCCCGTCAAACCCGCTGAGTTCGTCATCTTCCGCATCGGCCAATGGACGGCGGACGCGAAAGTGTAGACGCGAAAGTGTAATCGAGCGTGGGACGGTTTTTAACCTGTCAACAAAGCGGACAGGCTGAAGCCTGTCCCACGTTTCGGAAGGGACAAGAACATGGCAACCGAACGCAACAATCCTTATGGCGCATTCAATTACCTGGTTTCGCTGGGCGACAAGAACAACGATCAGGAAGAAGTTTTCGGCGGCTTTTCGGACGTGAGCGGGTTGGGGATGGATGTCAGTTATTCCGAGTACCGCAACGGCAACGAAAAGTTCAACACCGTGCGCAAGATTCCCAACACGCACAAGCTCGACGATGTGACGCTTAAACGCGGACTGGTCGGTTCGACCAAGCTGTTCGATTGGCTGGAAGCCGTCGCCAGCGGCGCGTATGCACCGACCACCGTCACCATCACCCTGCTGGACGAAGCGCGCCAAACGGTCGCCGCCCGCTGGGTGCTGCGCAACGCCCAACCTAAAAAATGGGCCGGGCCGACGCTGGCGGCCAAAGGCGGCGGCGAAGTCGCCATGGAAGAACTGCATCTGGTTCACGAAGGAATTGATTACCAATAAGCCGCCAATCTGAAACAAGCGGCCAAGAACAATCCTGCGCTTGGACAGGGTTGACCGGACGGGAATTGACAGGATTTTTCCAGGATTCACAGGAGCCTGCGGTCAACGGCGGGTTTCATCAATCTTGAAAAAGTAGAGAAGGCTCTTTTTCCATTTGCCGGTTGGCATTTTTCATTTGCCATTGACTGCCGGAAAGCGCCTGAATAATTGGCCAATGACCAATCTCAAATTTCAAATGGAAAATGGAAAATAAGCAGCATTGATCGTGCGGACAAAGGTATGTTTTTGCCCATTCGCATTCCGCTGGGCGCGCCGGGGATTTACAAGCACCCGGATGCGCCGTTACGCGCGCTGACCGGCGTGCGGATGGACGTTTGCGCTTTCGTCGGCGTGGCACCGCGCGGCCCTGCGCGCGTGCCCGTGATTGACGAAAAATGGCGAGACGACCGTCCCTGCATGGAGCCGGAACGCCCGCGCCGCCGCACGGTGCCCGTGGTTGTGGAAAGCTTCGATGATTACCGGCGGCTGTTCGGTGGGTTTGAAGGGACGGGTTTGCTGCCTTACGCGGTGGCGTCTTTCTTCGAGCAGGGCGGACAGCGTGCCTACATCGCGCGCATCGTTCACGATTACACCGATGCCGCGCTGAATGCCGGGGGGGTGGCCGTCGGTCAGGTGACGGAAGCCTTAACCGGCGCGCCTTTGTTCAAGCTGCGGGCGCGCAATGAAGGAAGCTGGGGCAACGGATTGCGCGCGCGGCTGGACTTTACCGTCCGCCCGTTTCTGTTTGCCTCGCCGCCGGCGGACTTGAGCGTTTTGATTGTCAGCGCCGGCGACGACGTGCCGGCGGGCGCGCGGTTGCGGCTGACACTGAATTCAAATCAGCGCGTGCTGCGTTCGGTGACTGGTTTGACGCGACGGGAAAACCCTTCCGGGCCGGGCTTTGTGTGGGCGGCCAAACTCGATCTGCCCGCGCCCGGCCCAGTGGTGGCCGCCGAAATCGTCGAAGGCGTGTTGATGATTGACGACGGCGACGGGCGTACGGAACGGCACGAACGGCTGGGCTTGTCATCCGCGCATCCGCGTTGGGCGGCAACAGTGCTGTGTTACGAATCGCAGTTGGTTTACCCGGACGCCGCCTGGAGCAACGACGAAATCATCCTGACCGATTCCGAACTGCTGCCCGGCCCTTGGTCTGAAAACTTCGCCGGTGAAGACGGGAATCCGGTCGCGGATCGTTACGCGGACATCACGCCGGAAGACTTTTTCGACGCCGGATGGACTTTCGGTGACGACGAGCCGGGCAACGGCGTTCACGCGCTGACGCAGCTTTCAGACCTTTCCCTGCTCGTCGCGCCCGATCTTTATTCGCCCGCGCCGCTCGCGCCGTTTGAAACGATTCTCGATCCGGTTTCGCTGGCCGGGCCGGAGTTCGACCGCTGCTTCGATCTGCCGCCGCGCCCGCAGCAAGCCGCGCCGCAATTCGATCTGGAAGGATTGCGACTGGATCCGAAATCGCCCGCCGACCGCCAAACGATCATCACGTTGCAAACCCGGCTGGCTGATTTCGCCGCCTTGTTGCGCTCGTTCGTAGTGTTGCTGGACGTGCCGCCGGGATTGACGCAGCGGCAGATTTTGAACTGGCGCGCGAATTTCGATTCGGACTTTGCCGCCGCTTATCACCCGTGGCTGCAAATCGCGCGGCGCGATGATCGTCGCGATGCGCTGATTCGCGTACCGCCGTCGGCAGTGGCAGCGGGCATCATCGCGCGCCAGGAAATCGCGTTCGGCGTGCCCCAAGGGCCTGCCAATGTGTTGGCCGCCGAAATCATCGGCGTTGACGACGCAGTGACGCCGGCGCGTCACGACGAACTGCATCCGCTGGGCATCAATGTGTTCCTGCGCGAACGCGACGGCATACGGCTGACCGCCGCGCGCACGCTCAGCCGCGATGTGGAGCTTCGCCAACTGAGCGTGCGGCGATTGCTGACGATGATCGCGCGCGCGCTCAATCAACAAATGCAGTGGACGGTTTTCGAGCCGAACGACGGACGGCTGCGCGCCGAAGTGCGCCTGGCGCTGCGCAGTTACTTGCGCAGGCTGTTTCGGCTGGGCGCGTTTCGTGGCGCGACCGAAGAAGAGGCGTTTTTCGTCCGCTGCGATGAAACGAACAATCCGGCCTACATCGCCGACGCCGGGCGACTGATTGCCGAAATCGGCGTTGCGCCTTCCGAGCCGGTGGAATTCATTGTGCTGCGGCTGGCGCGCGAAGGCGACGGCACGCTCACTTTGCAGGAGACCTGAGTTATGGCCAATCAACTGCTCCGCGCCTTTCGCTTCCAGGTGACGCTGCGCAAAAGCGCGCAGGTCGAATCCGGCGCGCAATCACCGGACGATTCGCCTTCGGGTGCGCAACTCGGCGACGGCGCGTTTCAGGAATGCAGCGGTCTGGAAGTGGAAATGGACGTGCAGGAATACCAGGAAGGCGGACGCAACGACGGCATCATCCGGCGCGTGGGCCGCGCCAAATACAGTCCCGTCGTGCTCAAACGCGGCATGTTTTTCAGCGAAGGCGGCGCGGTCAATCGCGAATTGTGGAACTGGCTGCAAGACATGGTCGCCGGCAAACGCCCCGTCGAACGCTACGACGGCGTCATTCAAGTGATGAGTTCCGGCCAGGAAGTGGCCGCCACCTGGGTCTTTGATCGTGGCCTGCCACAAAAAATTCGCGGCCCGGAATTGAACGCCAAGACCGGCGAAGTCGCCATCGAAGAACTGCACATTGCCCACGAAGGCTTGCGACTGGTTGAACCCTGAATCCTATGAAACTGGAAAAAGCCAAAATCGCCAGGCTCGACAAAGACGGCAACCCGGCGGAAGAGTTCGATGTGCAGTTCAACCCGACCACGCTGCGGTTGACGCTCAGCAACCGTGTCGAGGGCGGCGAAACCAGGGGACGGGAAGTGCGGCAATACATCGGCCCCAGTTCCACCACGCTGAGCCTGGATTTGATCTTTGACACGGCGGACGAAGGAACCACCGCCAATCCCGTCTCGGTGCGCGAAAAGACCAAGAAGATCGAACAGTTCCTGATTGCCGAAAGCGGCGGCGACAAGGAAAACAAGCCGCCGCGCATCCGCTTCCGCTGGGGAGATTTGATTGTCAGCGGCGTGCTCGAAAGTCTGACGATTGACTTCGATCTGTTTGCTGCCAACGGCGCACCGCTGCGCGCCAAAGTCCCGCTTTCGATCAAGGGGCAGGATCGCGCGCAGGAATTAAACCCGATCAGCGACAACCGTCGCGGCGCGTCCACACCGGGATTGGCGTTGGGGGGCGGATTGGGAGCGAGCGCATCGGCGGGCTTTGGACTGTCGGCGAGTTTGGGCGTGTCGGCCAATGTGAGCGTGGCGCTCGGCGGCGAAAGCGCAGCGGATTTCGCCGCGCGCGTCGGCGTGGATGCCGCTGCCTGGCGTGGTTTGGAACTCGGCGGCGAAAGCTCGCTGTCGTTGTCGGCAGGCGCGGAAATCGGCTTCAGCGCGGGATTGAATGCCAGCGCCGGGCTGGGCGTTTCGGTCGGTGTCGAAGCCGGCGTGTCGGCTTCGCTCGAAGCTTCCTTCGGGTTGGAGGCCAGCGCGAGTTTGAACGCCGTGGCCGGCGTGGGCGTCGGCGCGGAACTGGCGTCGGGCTTTGCGCTTTCGTCCGGCGGCGGTGTCAGTGCGGCACTCGAATCCGTGCAGACGGCGAAAAATCAGGCGGCGGAACAACAAACGCGCGATGCTTTCCAAGCGCCGCCGAAATCCCCGCCCGCCGCGCAAACCGCAGCCGCGCCCGCCGCACAGCCCAAGCCACCGGAACAAAACCGGCAGCCGCTGCGCGGAACCGGACTGCCGACAATTTCCGCGCAGCAAGCCGCGCCGCCCGCACCGCCCACGCCGCGCGCCGATGCGCGCGCCAGCACCTTCGGATTTGGCGTGCCACTGCGCACCACGGTCGGCGAAGCGGCCAATTCGCGCGCCAATTCGCTTCAGGGCGATGTCGCGCTGCAATCGAAAATCAGCGGTGGCGAACCGCCTCTCACTGATGATCCGACCACGCCGCCCTGGGTGGCGCTGCCGGCGCGGGATCGTCAGCGACAAAGCATTGAAACAACGCGGCAACAATGCGGGTGTTCGGCGTGCCGGCATTAAGAGCGAGATGTTCAGAGTTCACGCTTCAGCGTGTCCGGATTAGCCGAAACACGCTGAAGCGTGAACTCTGAACGCTAACAAAAAAGAAGGGGAAAGAAGATGGCCGTGCATGTGGACGAAATGACTTCTGAAGTCAGCGCCGAAGCGGAACCGCCGGCGGCGGCGGGCGAGGCCGTGAAGTGGCAGGAACTTGAACAACTGCGCGACGCGCACGCCGAAATGGCGCGCGACCGTCGCCGCACCGCAGCGGAAGGCTACGATGACTGAAGCCTTGCTTACGCAAACTTCTCCGATCTTCGAGATCGAGGGCGAAGTCAAAGGCGAACTGACGCGCGACGTGCTGCGCCTGGAAATCGAAGAAACCACCGCCGGGTTGAAAACGCTCAGCCTGCGGTTGACGGCACAGGGCGCGGCGGGGCGTTCGCCGGAACAGCACCAACTTTACCTGGACGGCTCCATCGTGGATTTCGGCAAAAAGATTTCCGTCGTGCTGGGCGCTCCGCCGGCGGCACATACGGTGTTCACCGGCTGGATCAGCGCGCTGCAAGCGGAATTTGAAGAAGGACAGCCGCCGGAAGCGACGCTGTTTGCCGAAGACAAATTGATGAAGCTGCGAATGACGCGCCGCATGAAGACTTACGAAAACATGTCCGACGCGGACATCGCCACCGCCATTGCCGCCGAACACGGTCTGACGCCCGAAGTCGCCGCCGACGGGCCAAGCTACGACCGAGTGCAGCAATGGAACATGAGCGACCTGGCCTTTCTGCGCGAACGCGCGCGAAAGATTCAAGCGGAGGTTTGGGTGGAAGAAGAAACCCTGCATTTCAAAACGCGCAGCCGGCGCAACGCCACCGCGCTGACGCTGGTGCAGGGCAATCACCTCATCAAACTTTGCGCGCGCGCCGATTTGGCGCATCAGCGCACAAAGGTCAAAGTCAGCGGCTACGACGCCAGCCGCCGCGAAATGATCGAAGAAGAAGCCAGCGAAGACGCCATCCTGGCCGAGGTGGCCGAAGGCTTGACGGGCGTTTCCGTACTGGAGCGCGCCTTCGGCGAACGCATTTCGTACCGCGTGCGCGAAGCGCCGCTCATCTCCGGCGAAGCCGCCGATTGGGCGCGGGCGGAAATGCTGCGGCGCGCGCGCGGTTTCGTCACCGTCACCGGCGTCACGCGCGGTTCGGCGCAAATGGTCGTCGGCAGCCGTCTGACGCTGGAACGAACCGGACACCCGTTTGAAGGCGGCGGCTATTACGTGACGCGGGTTTGCCACACTTACGATTTGCAAAGCGGTTTTCGCACGCACTTCGAAGCCGAGCGGGCGACCATTCAGGAGGGCGCGTGATCGGAGCATTTCAATCTGACGGTCAATCTGACGGCGACGCCCCGCGTTATTTCGGCGTCTTTCCGGCGATTGTCACGGACATCGTGGATTCCGAAAGCCTGGGGCGCATCGAAGTCAAATTTCCCTGGCTCGGCGCGGACGGCGACACGGTGCGCGCCTGGGCCACACTGCTGACGCCTTATGCCGACGACGATCAAGGCTTTCAGGTCTTGCCCGCCGTGGACACGCAAGTGGTGGTGGCGTTTGAAGCGGGCGATTTGCGGCGGCCTTACATCGTCGGTTCCTGCTGGAACGGGCGCGAAGCGATGCCGGAAGCGCCCGCCGCGCCGAACAACAAACGCCTGATTAAAACGCGCGCCGGCAGTTTGCTGGAATTCGACGACACGCCGGGCGCGGCCAAAGTCACGCTTTCGATGCAAAGCGGCCACAAGCTGGTGCTGGACGACGCGGCGCAGGAAGTGAAGTTGCAGCACGCCAACGGCTGCGTCATCACGTTCAATGCCGGCGGCCAGATTGAGATTCAGGCCAATGCCACCGTCGAAATCACCGCGTCCGCCGTCAACGTTCACGCGCCGATGGCGACGTTTGACGGCGTGGTCAATTGCCAAACGCTGATTGCAAGTTCCGGCGTGGTGTCGCCGTCTTACACGCCGGGCGCGGGCAACATCTGGTGAGTTAGGCGCGAGGTCAAAAACAATCCGGCATTGAGACAGGATTGCCGGGATTTTTTCAGGATTGACAGGAAGCCTTTGGAGCGGCGGTGAGGCACGCCCTTTTGTTACTCCTGTGAATCCTGTCTATGCCTCATTGATTAGTATATGAGTAGTCATCCGTGGAAATTGGTCGCCCCCTGGTATCGCTGGACACGCCCCGGCGTGCCGAGCGCCGGACGTGTGTCGCGGCCCGTTTTTCAAAAATACGATGGGGCGACTTTCGTCGCGGAGTTTCTGGCCGAACCGCAACGCTCGTTGAAGTTCAAAACGGAAGACTTCGTTCATCGCGTCGGCACGCTCGCGCCGCTTGATCCGCCGCAGTACCTGAGCAAGCCGCGCCGCTTGTCCGAACGCGGATACTTTCCGACAACGACGCGCAAGCTGTTTTTGGACACGCACAAACGCTTTTATCTGGTCGTCTGCGAATTGCACTGCGACAGGCCGGGCTTTCCGGCGGTCAATCGCGACGAGGTCTGCGAAGCCGGGTTCGTCATTCGGCGGCGTTTGCTGCCCGGACTCAGTGTTGCGGCGCTGGAGGCTGTGCAACCCATCGCCGCCAATCTGGCAGCAGCGCGGCAGGCCGTGGGCAAACTCGCCGCCGAACAGCCCGCCGCCCGTTTCGCGGCGATGAAAAAAGGGTTGTCGCCGCAGGGCGAAGCGATGTTGGCCAACGCCATTGCCGCACCGCTGGAAAAAACACAGGCGGCGGCGGTCGAACAGTTCCGGCAAGAAAGCGCCAATCTGGCCGCCTGGGCGCAACAGTACGGCGTTTCGCTGCGCTTGCAGGGCTGGCAAAAACTGCGCGACGGGATCGGCCAGTGGATGGACGTGGCCGAGACGCCTGCCGAAATCAAAGAGCAGGTCTTCCCGCTTTATCCGCTCATCCCCGATCCGCGTCTGGCCGCACATTCCGGCAAAGGCCGCACGATTTATTTCGGCGCGGTGCCGACCGGCAGCGCGGACACGGACGAATTCGGCAAAGCCCGCTTCGACGACATCACGCAATACGAGATTCGCTGTTACGTCCGCCGCCACAAACCCGCCTGTCCCAAACGCAACCCGAAACCGGATTGTCACGGCGAAGTGGTGTGGAGCTTGCCGACGGAGGCGTATCAACTCGCCGCGCATTTCGATCTGGTCGGAACCAGCAATCGCGCAGTGTCCATGCAACTGCCCGATCTGGCCGCGCTCGAAGCGCAAGCCGCCGCCTTGCCGCCGAATCAGCTCGCGCCGTTTCGGATGGTGTCGCCGCCCAACTCAAACCTGGAAGTCAGCGCCAACGAGGACGGCGACATCACCAGTCACGGCCTATCGAGCCAGATTTGTTCGTTCTCGATTCCGCTCATCACGATTGTGGCAACCTTCGTTTTCAAACTGTTTCTGCCGGTGGTGACGCTGCTGTTCGGATTGTTCTTTCTGCTCAAGCTGAAATTCTGCATCCCGCCGAGCATCTCGCTGAGCGCGGGTGTGGCGGCGGAACTGAACGCCACGCTGCAACTCGGACTGGATGTCAGCGTGGACGCGAAACTCGCCATCGGCACGCCGCTCGGAAATGAAATCAACGCCGAATTGAAAGTGGGCGTCGGCGAGGAAATGGCCGTCGGGTTGAACAGCGACTTCGGGCCGCGCGCCGTCGCCGAAATGACCGACGCCGTGTACCAATCGGGACAGGAAAAGAATGCGCCGTCACTGACGGCCAAACTCGAATACGAAGCCCAGGTCGAGCCGGAGGGAGTCTGATGACGGCACTTAGTTTTTTAGGCAAAGGCTGGAGCCTGCCGCTATCGCCGGATGAACGCAGCGGCAAGCTCGATTACGAAAGCGGGCCGGAAAAGGTGCGGCAGTCCATCCAGATTATTCTGGAAACGGAACCGGGCGAGCGCGTCATGCGCCCGGACTTCGGTTGCGGATTGCGCCGCCATCTGATGAAGCCGAACACGACGGCGACACACGCCTTGATGCAGCGCGAAGTGTTGCTGGCGCTCAAAGCCTGGGAACCGCGCATTGACGTGCAAAGCGTGCAGGTGACGCCGGGCGATGATCCGGCGCTGGTCTTGATCGAAATCTTTTACGTCCACAAACGCGACGGGCGGGCGGGCAATTTCGTCTACCCGTTTTATCTGGAGTGAAGCGGCATGCCGATTCCCAAACCCATTCTGGACGACCGTTCCTACCAGCAATTGCGGGACGAGCTGGTGCGCCGCATTCCCGTTTACACGCCGGAATGGACGGATCACAACGCAAGCGATCCGGGCATTACGCTGATCGAACTGTTCGCCTTCCTGGGCGAAAACCTGCTCTTCCGGTTCAATCAAATTCCCGAAACGGCGCGCCTGGAATTTTTGCGATTGCTGCAAATTCCGCTGCGCCCGGCGGCGGCGGCGCGGTCGTTGGTGACGATGACCACGGACAAAGCGTCCGGCGCGCTTGTTCCGCTCGGCGCGGAATTGAAAGCCGGCAATCTGTCTTTTGAAACCAAGACCGAAGTCAAAGTCTGGCCGATTTCCTTCGTCGCTGTGGGCCGCGTGCAAGCGCCCGCGCCCGACCGGCAAAAGGAACCCGAAGTTCACGAATTCGCCGTCCGCGCGATTGACGCCATCGGGCCGCTGCCCGCCGGACGGCAGCCCGTTTATTACCAGAACCAAACCGTCGCGCTGGAAAATCCGCCGGTGGATTTCGGCGCGACCGTGGACAAAAAACTCTGGGTGGCCGTGCTGGCGGAAAAAGGCGCAGACAAACAACAACTGAGCGGCGCGCTGCTCAATCTGGGATTCACGCTCGATCCGGTCTTCGCCGCGCTCGAAGAAGTCAGCGCCTGTCCCGGCGCGGGCGTCACACAGCAAATGCCCGCCATCGAATGGAAGATTTCCACCGGCAAGATCGCCAACGACCAGCCGCAATATCGCAGCATCGCGCAGGAAGGCGACACCACGCGCGGTTTGAGCCGCGATGGCGTGGTGCGATTGCGATTGCCGAAAGAAGCCGCAGAATTCGGCGTCTTCACGCTGGACGACGCGGACAAATCCGGCACGGGCGATTTTCCGCCGGCGCTCGACGAAGAAACGGAAAAGAAGCTTCTTTGCTGGCTCTGCGCGTTCCGCCACGATGGCAGCAATCTCGGCAAGGTGCTGTTCATCGGTGCGAACGCCGCCGAAGTCGCGCAAACCAAAAAAGCCCGCCCCGAATTTCTGGGCGCGGGCAATGCCCAACCCGATCAACGCTACAAGCTCATCAACAAACCCGTCATCGCCGGCAGCCTGAAACTGGAAGTCGAAGAAGGACAACGTTGGATCGAATGGAAAGAAACCGACGGTTTTCACGCCAGCGGCCCCGACGACCGCCATTACGTCCTTGACCCGGAAGCGGGCGAAGTCCGCTTCGG
>CAZRXE010000642.1:0-4013 GCA_964603695.1 uncultured Heliomicrobium sp. | reverse complement strand
TCAGCATGCGTTGCTGAACTGGAATCGGCTGTTCGGCCTTTCGCGCTTTCCACACCCGCCAACCCAGCGCGCCGATCACCAGCGGCAGAACAAAGATGGCGGACGCAAACGGTGTTACATCGTTCGGCACTTTGAGAAATTTGATGGCCGCTTCGCGCCAGACCACGGCAATCAATAGCACCAGACCACTGAGTTTGAGCGCATAACCCCAGCCTTCGGGACGCGCTATCCCATCGCGCCGGCCTTTGCCTTGCTGAATTGCCGAAATCACCGCGCCAATCAACGTACTCGCCCCAGCCCAGATTCCGAAAACGGAGATTCCGCCCAACGTGAACCACAACGAAGTAGGCACATTGGCCAATCCGCTGATGTGCCTGTTGAAGTAAATCAACTGCGGCGGCATGTTGGTGAACAAAACGTGATTGTCCCGCAGCAACACTTCCAGCGGCACGCGGCTCAGGATGAGGCCATACGCCGCCGCGAAAACAACCGCCACCGGCAACAGGAAAGACAAGGCTTCGCGCGCCAGCGGCTTGCGCAATGAAATGCTTTCCGTCAACAGCGCAATTCCGGCGGCGGCCCAGGCCGCCAGCGCGATTTCCGGTTTTGAAATCAACGACAACCCGGCAAACACGCCCGCCCACGCCATCAACTTCCGTCTTCGGTTTTGCACAAAGGCGGTGGTGCAAACCAGCGAAGCGAGCGCGAAAACAAACCCATACAACGCGGCGTAGGCATAGGGCTGGATGTAATTCGCCGTGGACTTCAGCGCGCAAATGACCATCACCAATCCGGTGGTCAGCGCCGCCTCCCATACGGTCATCAATCGCCGCGACAGCCAGTAAATCATTAACAGAATTAAGACGGCACAAAACGCTCCGCTCACCTTCAACGTCGCCAAATGAATGCCGAAGATGCGATAGAGAAAAGCATTGAAATAAGGAGCGAAGGGGCCATAAAGAAATTGAACATCCGAGTAAAGCTGCTCTCCGGCCAGAATGCGCGCCGGCAGATTCATTTCGCGCCCGTGATCGAGCAGTGGCTGCGTCCATCTTTGCCAGGAAGCCGCCAACAACACAGCGAATAACACCGCCAGCGCCAGCAACGCCAAGCGGTCTTCTCTGTCAAACATGCGCGCAAAAACGCCTGCCGGAAGTTTCTCGTCTTGATTCATGAATTGTTCGTGAATGATTGATTGACTACGTTTTGCCTGCAAAAGCGCGGGAATTAAACCACTTTGAGCGTCCGCCAACAAGTCGCCGAACGACAATTACCAGAGGAATCAAGATTTGACTTCAACAACCCGGGCAGGCATCATCTCGCCTCTTGATTCCCAGGCCGCACGAGGGCGGCATTCCGGCAAAACAGCTATGGCACAAGAAAGTATGGCGCTAACGGCGACGCTCAACCAGCTCGCCGAACTCGACCGCTACAATCACTGGATTTACGAACAAATCGCCGCCGCCCTGGGCCGCCGCATTCTCGAAGTCGGCTCCGGCACGGGCAATATCACGCAATTCCTTTGCGCCAATGGCAGCCAGGTGGTGGCCACGGATGTCGTGCCCAGTTACCGCAATGAATTGCAACGATTGTTCGCCGACAACGCGAACGTCCAAGTCAGTCAGTTCGATCTTGATACCAAAGCGCCGGCAGAATTCACCGCCGAACCTTTCGATACGGTCGTTTGCCTGAACGTACTGGAACACATCGAAGACGATGCGTTCGCGCTCGGTCAGATGCGCGAGGCGCTCAAGCCCGGCGGCAAACTGGCGCTGCTGGTTCCGGCGCATCAGATTTTGTACGGCGAATTCGACCGCGCCGTCGGCCATTTTCGCCGCTACGGCAAACGCGAACTGACCGCCAAATTGGTGCAAGCGGGTTTCGCCATTAACGAGATGAAGTTTTTCAGTTTGCTGGCCACGCTTCCCTGGCTGGTCAATGGCCGCCTCCTCAAACGCGATTATCTGCCGGCGGGTCAGGCCAATCTGGCCAATCGGCTCGTGCCGCTGCTCAAACTGGAAAAACTTATCGGCCCGCCGTGCGGCCTGTCACTCATCGCAATCGCTCAAAAACACTGAAAGGAAAACAATGAAGGCGGAATGATGAGTGATGAGTCTGAAGAGAATTCATCATTCATCATTCCGCTTTCGCAATTACGGTTATGCGTTGGTCAAATTTTTTCATTCCCACTCTTCGCGAAGAACCTTCGGACGCCGAAGTCATCAGTCATAAATTGCTGCTGCGCGCCGGATTCGTGCGCCAAATGGGCGCGGGCATCTACACCTATTTGCCGCTGGCGCAACGTTCGGTGCTGAAAATCTCCGAAATCATCCGTCAGGAAATGAATGCCGTCGGCGGCCAGGAATTCTTTTTCCCCGCTTTGCATCCGGCGGAACTGTGGCAGGCGTCAGGTCGCTGGTCAGTGATGGGCCCGAATATGTTCCGGCTGAAAGACCGCAAAGGCGGCGATTACTGCTTAGGGATGACGCACGAAGAAGCCTTCACAGACATCGCGCGCAACCACCTGCGCTCTTACAAACAACTGCCGCAGGTCTGGTATCAGATTCAAACCAAATTTCGCGACGAACCGCGCCCCAAATCCGGCCTGTTGCGCGTGCGGCAATTCACGATGAAGGACGCTTACACCTTCGACATTGACCAGGCCGGCTTGGACAAGGCGTTTGAAGATCAACGCAGCGCCTACTGCAAAGTCTACAGCCGCTGCGGACTCGATTTCGTCATCGTGGACGCCGACTCCGGTTCGATGGGCGGTTCGGCCTCGAACGAATTCATGGTCTACACCGACGCCGGCGAAGACCTGGTCGCAAGCTGCCCGAAATGCCGCTACGCCGCGAACACTGAAAAAGCCCAATCGCGCATTCCCGCCGTTGACGACGGCGAAGTCGCCGGCCTGATCGAAAAGTTTCCCACGCCCGGCGTTCGCACAATTGAAGACCTGGTTAATTTTGAAGGCGGAGCCGCCGCCAACAAACAGATCAAAACACTGGTCTATGTTTCCGTCGCGCAAAAAGGCAACGACGCGAAAAACACTTTGTTTCTGGCATTGCTGCGTGGCGACCATCAAGTCAACGACGCCAAGCTCTCCAACGCCATTGCCAAACTGGTCAACAAGGACGGCTGGGAACAAACCGCCGTTCGCCCCGCGCACCCGGAAGAAATTTTCGATTTGATGGGCGCACACGCCGGATCCTTGGGAGCCGTCGGCGTAACGAAAGTCTCAGTGCTTGCCGACGAAGCCCTGCGCGGTCGCCAAAACATGACCACCGGCGCGAATGAGGACGATCACCACCTGCGCAATGTCAGCCCCGAACGCGACATCAAAGTCACGGCCTGGACAGACCTGCGCACCGTCGTCGAAGGCGAAGACTGTCCGAAATGCGACGGCACACTGCGTGTCGCTAAAGCCCTCGAAGTCGGTCATATTTTCAAACTCGGTACGAAATACAGCGTCTCGATGGGCGCTTCGGTCTTGAACGCCGAAGGCAAGGAAGTCCCGATTGTGATGGGCAGTTACGGCATCGGCGTCGAACGCATCCTGGCCGCCGCCATTGAATTGCATCACGACGAAGCCGGCATCAAATTTCCTATCACAGTCGCGCCGTTCCAGATAGTCGTCACGCCGCTGAACGTCAAAGACGCCGAAGTGAAAGCCACCGGCGACCGCATCTTCGAAGAGCTGTCGAAAGCAGGCATTGACGTGCTTTACGATGACCGCGACGAACGCGCCGGCGTCAAACTCAATGACGCTGATCTGGTCGGCTTCCCCTTTCAAATCCGCATCGGCCCGAAAAAGTTGAAGGAAGGCAAAATCGAATTTTACGACCGCGCTACGCGGCAAGCCGAAGAAGTAGCTATCGGGGCTGCGGTCGAATTGGCGATCAAGCGAATTGATGAAGCAGTTCAAAAGCTTGATGCGGTTTAGACTGTCCAGGCCTGGTTGCTTCGAGGCTGAGGATGAATCCAACCAAATATCAAGGCGGTCATCAGAAGCG
>CAZRXE010000641.1:0-2654 GCA_964603695.1 uncultured Heliomicrobium sp. | reverse complement strand
CGCATCGTTTCGCAATCCAATCCAAGCAACACAGACAGGAAATAAATGATGGAGAGCATCCAGACTGACCGTGCCCCACAGGCCATCGGTCCTTATTCGCAGGCAATCAAGGCCAACGGGTTCGTCTTCGCTTCGGGGCAGATTCCCTTTGATCCGGCGACCGGGCAATTGGTGGACGGCGACATCGCCGCGCAAACCACGCAGGTGCTGAACAACGTCAAGGCAGTGCTCGAAGCCGCCGGTACTTCGCCGGAACGAGTCGTCAAAACCACGGTCTTTCTGGCCGACATGAACGATTTCGCCGCGATGAATGAAGTCTACGCGGGCTTTTTCGGCGCGGCTCGCCCGGCGCGTTCGACCGTGCAAGCGGCGCGATTGCCGCGCGATGTGAAAGTCGAGATTGAAGTCGTAGCCCTGGCTTAGCAGATTGGTTTCCCAACAATAGGCACTCAGGCAGGCTTGAACAGAGTGGGAGAATAAATTTTTGAGTCCGCTCGAACCTGCCTCTTTTCCCCGTAGGAGTTACTCACTGTGCAGAAAATTTTGTTGCATTTAGTTCTCTTCGTTTTCGCTATCGCCGCCGTCGCTTGCGGCAACAACAGCAGCGCCAGCAGTGGCGGCGGCGGAGCCGACGATGTCGCCGCCGTCGTCAATGGTAATAAGATTCTGGTCAAAGACGTTGATCGCGTCATCGCCCAGCAATTTCGCGGACAGGAATCCCAGCTTTCGCAGTTGGCGCTGGCCGCTTACCGTTTGCAGGCGCTCGACACGATGATTAATGACGAGGTGCTTTATCAACGCGCCCAAAAAGAGAACATCAATCCGAGCGATGACGAACTGAAACAAGCCGTGCAGAGTTTCAAACAAGAGCGCGGTCTGACCGAGGAAGCCTTCGCCGATTACCTGAAGCAAACCAATCAAACCGAAGAGCAATTCCGCGACCTGGCCAAACGCCAACTGGCCGTCAGCAAGCTTTATGAAAAGCTCGGCTCGCAATTGAAAGTGCAAGAGCGTGAAGTGGCCGAGGTCTTCAATGCCAATCCGAAACAGTTCGCCTTGCAGCCCGGCGTCTACATTTCAGACATCATCATTGATCCAGGCAACAACGGCACGAAGTTCGACGCCGTGGGCGAGCCAGCAGCCGAACAGCGCATTCGCGAAATTCAAACGCGGCTGAAAAACGGTTCGGATTTCGCCACCGTCGCGCGCCAGCTTTCCGAACACGAATCCTTCAAAAACAGCGGCGACCTGGGCTTTTTAGCCAAGGAACAGTTTGGCGGTCTGCCGCAAATGATGGGCTTGCCCGTTGCACTGGGCGACCGTCTGATGGGTATTAAGGAAGGCGACATCACTGAACCGGTCAAGGACGCCAATGGCCGTTGGCATATTTTCAAGCTCACGGGCAAGCAAACCGAAACCCGCGACCGCACACTGGATGAAGTCCGCAAGGAAATTTCCGACGCGATTCTGACTCAGCGCAAACAAATCGCCGACGCCGCGCTGCAAGCCCGCGCCCGTGACGAAGCCAAGATCGAAAACAATCTGGCCCAACGCATGCTGGAAAACCCCAATAATTTCGGCGTTCTTCGCCCGGCTCCGGGAGCCAGCGCAGCATCTAGTCCGGCTGCCGGTGCAACCCCTAAGACCTCGCCGGATGCTTCGGCAACGCCGAAGAAGTAACCTTGTCCGTGGTCAGTCGTTCGTAGCACGGAACCTCCCAAAGATGAACGACTGACTACGAACAACGAACAGCCAGATGCTCTTCCGTTTAACAGAAGTCACCAAATCTTATGGCGCGCAGGAAGTGCTGCGCGGTGTAACGTTTCAACTTAACCCCGGCGAACACGTCGGTCTGGTAGGCCGCAACGGCGCGGGCAAAACCACCATTTTCCGCGTCATCACCGGCGCGGAATCTCCGGACAAAGGCGAATTCGATTCGATGCGCGGATTGCGCGTCGGCGTACTGGCTCAGCACGTGGATTTTTCCGGCGCTGAAACAGTGATGGACGCGGCGCTCGCCGTTTTTGAAAAGTTGCTTTCGCTGGAAGCAAAAATGCGCGGCCTGGAACACGCGATGACCGAAGTTTCCGGCGAGGAACTCGACCGCGTGATGCACGATTACAGCGAAGCGCAGCACACTTACGAACACGAAGGCGGCTTCAGTTATCACGCCCGCACCGAATCCGTGCTGCTCGGCCTCGGATTTGGAAAAGAGGAGTTCGACAAACGCGCCGAAAATCTGTCCGGCGGCGAAAAAAACAGGCTCGGCCTGGCGCGGTTGCTGTTGCTGGAACCTGACATTCTGTTGCTGGACGAACCGACGAACCATCTGGACGTGGACGCGGTGGAATGGCTGGAAGAGTTCTTGTCCGCCTACAAATCGGCCTATCTGATTATTTCGCACGACCGTTTTTTTCTGGATCACACCGTCAAGCGCGTGCTTGATCTGGAATTCGGCAAGGTGGACAGTTACAAGGGCAATTACAGCGAATACGTTGTCGAAAAAGAAGAACGTCGCGAACAGCAGCAGCGCGCTTACGAACAACAGCGCGAAATGATCGAACGCACCGAAGACTTCATTCGCCGCAATCTGGCCGGCCAAAAAACCAAACAAGCCAAATCGCGCCGGAACATGCTTCAGCGAATGGAGCGGC
>CAZRXE010000640.1:0-14351 GCA_964603695.1 uncultured Heliomicrobium sp. | reverse complement strand
GACAGGCCGAGGCGATTCGCCAAATGATACGGCCTCCGTGGGTTTGGTCCGCAGTAGTGTTTCTGCTGGGAATGACGGCCATTTTGTTCACCTTTCTGTTGTTGTTGCGTCGTTGATTTTGATTCCGGCAATGCCGCCGGTGGTTCCGAAATAAACGCTGTCGCCGGCGGCGACCACGCTCAGCACGGTTGCCGAGGGCAGTTCGCGTTTCAGTTGTGTCCACTTTCCCGAATCCAACTCCAAAACCCACGCGCCTTCGAGCGTGCCCACATAAAGCCGTTCGCCGTCTGTGGCCATCGCGTTCGAATTGATGCTTTGTTTGCCCGTCTCGGCGGCGAAGCTGACGAATTCGCCGGCGGGCGTTAGTTCAAACACGCCGCCGCCATAAGTGCCGACAAACAATCTGCCGTTGACGGTGCAGATGGCCGTCACCCAGTTATGCGTCAGTTTGGAGTTGGAATCTTTGAACGTGCGAACCACGCGCCCGGCGTTGATCTGCGCCAGACCGCCCAGCGTTCCGGCATAAATGAATTCGCGATGTGGCTGGACGGCGTAAACGCTGTTGCTGGGCAGGCCTTGCACGGCGGTCAGCGCGCGCCATTTTTTTTCGCGACCGAGCATCAAACCGCGACTCGTCGCCAATGCCAGATAGGCTGAAGAGGCTGAGGACTGTGTTTGAATCGTGGCGGCGTGCAGAATCGAATTGCTCAGCAATCCGTCTGCCGCGTTGATGCTTTGCGTTTGTCGAAAACCGCTGAAGCCCACCAGCCCTTGCGAAGTGCCGGCAAGCATTTGTTTCGCCGCTTCATCCCAAACGAGCGCGTTGATTTCGCGAACCGTGTCGGATTCCAAATGCGTCAAGCGGCGGCCTTCGCGGTTGAACACGTCTATGCCGCCGCGAAAACTGCCCGCCCACAAATTGCCCAGATCATCGAAAGCCAACGCCGAAATCAGATTGCCGGACGGCTGGTTGACTTCGTTCACTTCGCCGAATCGCGCGAAGTTCAATCGGGCGGAAAGCCTTTCGTCCTGCCAACCTGTGCGCCGCATGCCTTCATTGCTCAGTAGCCACAGTGACTGCTCGCCTGAGAAGACATTCAGTTGGCAGGACGAAAGGCTTTCAGAAGTTTTTTGCCAATGCAGCGGAATGAGTTGCGTGCGATTGGCCAGTTGAAACAACTCGCCGTTGTCTTTGCTGAGCCAAACGGCGTTGCCGGCGCGAACCATGCTCGACAGCGAAGGCAGCGTGACCAGCGTTTGAAAACTCTTTTGCGACGGATCGAACAGCGTTTTAATTGCAGCCGACGCGACGCCGAAATCCGTCGCCACCAGCAATTCATCGCCGCCCGTCGTCACGCCGACCACGCGGTTGGACGGCAAACCGTCGGCAACGGTGAAATGCCCCCAACGATTTCCTTCGCTCACCCATAAGCCTTCGGCAAACGTGCCGACGAACAACCGCGCATCAGCAACCGCCAGCCGATCAATGCCGTTGAGTCGTTTATCTTCGGCCTTTAGTTCGCGAAACTGTTTGCCGTCGAATTCCAGCAAACCGCCCGCGAAGGTTCCGACCAGCAAGCATCCAGATTTGGCTGAATTTTCCAGCAGCGCGGTGACGGCTTGCGCCTTGCGATCCGTCCAGCGGTAAGCCGTGAAGCGCGCGCCGTCGAAGGCAACCAGCCCTTGCGAGCGCGTGCCGATGAACAACTGCCCGGCGAAGGCGGCCACCGTCGTCAAATCGCTTTCCGGCAAACCGTCCAGCACCGTGAACCGGCGTTTGAGTTTCCCTTCGACGGAAAGTTCCAACAATCCGCCGTCGGTCGCGGCAAAGTACGAATCGTTGAATCGCGCCACGCCGCGCGTCGCTTTGCTGCTTTGCATCAACATAACGGCTTCGCCGGACAACGCCGGGAGTAAACGTTTTTCAACTGGGGCGAAAGCCTGCCGCGCAACCTGCACGCGCGCCGCGTCGAGTTCGCGTTGCGCGCGGCGTTTGATCTGCCAGGCGACCGCGACAACAACGGCGATTTGCAACAACAACAATCCAACCACTACTTGCCGATTGTGTTTTAACCATCGCATCGGCAAAGGCCTGAATCCGGCGGCCAATTGACTGAGTTTGACGTTCATCGTACTTGCTCCTGATTTCCACGTTGCTTTCGACGACGCGGATTATGCGTTTTGGCGGAGCGGAGCGCGCCGGGACTATCTACGGTATGTGGGCGGGAAAACGACGCTTGGCGGTTGTTGTTACCGGCTGTGCAGTGGGGCAATTACGAATGGCTGAATGTGGATTTCCACAGATGCGAGGTGGGCGGCGAAATGCTCAAGCTTCATTTATCCGAAGCTTGAGCAAATTAGATCTCACGCAAAGCCGCGAAGACGCAAAGAGAAAAAGATTCACCTAAACCTGTTTCTTATTTTTCTCTTTGTGGCTTGGCGACGTTGCGTGAGCCTGTAGATTTTATTCAAGTTCAATTTGCGCAGGCTTCGTTTATCTGATCTGCGAACCCAGCCATTCGGCGCGCAGCTTTTTCATTTCCGGGGTGAGTTCTTTGTTGAGGCTTTCAAAAGATACGACTTCAAGCGCCGGGTCTTCGGTGAACGTCAGTTGAAGAGTTCTCTTCAATCCGCGCTGTTCTGCTTCGATAGCTATGGTGTCGCCGGGTTTGTGTTTTTCCAGAATTGCCGAAATGTCCGAAGGTTTGCTGACTGCCTGGCCGTCGAACATCAGAATCTTGTCGCCGCGATCCAGCCCCGCCTTGTAAAGCGGCCCGGTTCGCAAAGTCGGACTGCTGATGGTCAGCGCGCCGCCTTGTTCGCGGAATTGCGCGTCCATCCAGACTTTGCCCGCACGCGCTTTGCGAAGCTGGAAGCCGGCTTTGGCCATCAGACTTTCGTAATCCGGCACGTCGCGGCCTTCAATAAAACGCGCGAAGTAATCATTCGCAAACGCCGCATCGCCACTGTATTTGGTCAGCGCGGTTTTCAGGTCGGCAATTGTGTATGGCTTTTCGGGCGCATAATTCTTCTGGTGTTTGCCGTGGTCTTGCCAGAGTTGGCGCATATAACCGTCCAAATTCTTCCCCGCGAACTTTGTCCGCAGCGTCAAATCCAACCCCAGCGCCACCGCGCTGCCGTAGGTGTAATACGACAGGAAATTGTTTGTCAGGTTGTTCGGATCCGCCGCCGGAGCGCCGTCGGCGTAAACGGCTTGTTGGCTCATTTCGATTGCTCCGTGCAGCACTCGCCCAGGAGTATTGACGACCGAGTTGATCGTAAAACCCAAGCCTCGCGCAAAGCCTGCGTCGTCGCCGCTGAAGCCCGCGCGTTTCATCGCCAGATTGCCGAAATATTGCGTAAAGCCTTCGCCCACCCACAGTCCGTCGGCAACGTTGGCGTCTTCAAAACTGAACGGTTCCAGCGTGCGCGGGCGCAGCCGTTCGACGTTCCAGGCGTGAAAGAATTCGTGAGAAACGGTTCCCAGATTGCCGCGCGCGCCGCCTGCTTTGATCGAGCGCGTGCTGGTCAGACTGGTTGAGTTGCGATGTTCCATGCCGTCGCCGCCGATTTGCGGGACGTAGTTGGAAATGAAGGTGTAAGTGCCGAAATCAAAGTCGGGCGATTGACCAAAGATGGCGATTTGTTCGGTGACAATCTTCTTACACATCTCGGCGAACTCATCTACCTCGGCGTCCGAAGCCGCCGGATCATTGATGGCCAGCCGAATTGTGTAGGTTTTGCCGTTGGATTGAATCGGCCATTCGCGCAGCCGGAAGTTCGCCAGCATCGTCGGCGAATCCATGAAGTATTGCAGGTGCGGCGCGGTGAAAACTTGCGGGTCGCCGGTCGGCACAAGCTGCGTGGCGATTTTCCATTCGGGCAGGCCCTTGAAGCGAACCGTGATCGGCGCGTTTTCCATTCCGCGCGCCCACATGAAAGTCGCCGGAATGCTCAGATGCGCCATTGAAACATCAATGCCCGTGAACGTCCCCGAACCCAGATCGCCGAACAATGTGTAGCTGACGCGAACCGTGCCGCGATGTCCGGCGACGTTCCATTGCGTCGGATTGGGCCGCGTAAAGCTGAGCGCCGCGCCTTTGTCGTCGGTGGCGCGCACGCTGTAAACGTTCTTGGAAAATTCCTGCGCCGAATAACGTCCCGGTGAAGACCGGCTCATGCGAATTTCGAGCGGCTTACCCGCCGGCGCGCCGGTAAAGGTGACGCTGACTTCCGCTTCGTGATGCGCGGCGTTGGGGAAAGAGATTTCGTATTCGACTTTGCCCTGCGCCAGCGCCGAAGCCGACAGCAGCAGAGTCAAGACGAGCAAAGAAAGGTTGAAGATTATTCGGGTTTGTAAGTTACGAGGCATTGATGATTCTCCTTGTTGTTCAATCTCGCCAGGTCAATCGTCCGTCGCGCCAGGAAATGATTTTTCCCATTCGCTTCTTTTTGGTTTTGAACTCATCGCGGCTGAGAATTTCGCGGGCGATTGGCGAGGCTTCCATCCAGCGGGTGTGCTCAAGCTTCAGGCAGACGATGCAATAAGCTGCGCTGGCAGGGATTTTTTGTTGATTCCAAAAATTGCTGATCTTTTCGTCCAGAACGATCATACGTAACTCCGTGCTACAGCGGGCGAGTGCGACTCCGAGATGCCACGGGCTTGTCCCGTGGAGCCTCACGCTCGTTGCTACAGTAGCTGCCAACGTGAAGCTCCACGGGACAAGCCCGTGGCATCTTCAAGCAGGCTGCCGTCGTTGTAGCTGCCAACGTGAAGCTCCACGGGACAAGCCCGTGGCATCTTCAAGTCTGGCCAAACCTTTTCGCAACGGAGATGCGTAACTCTTTTCGTAATCGTATCTTCCGGCCAATTCAACGGTTTCGCCGACAGCTTCAACCGGGATGTCGAATTGGGCGGCAATCCATTCCGCGCTCTTGCCGGATTCCAGATAGCCCATCACCCAGCGAGCGTCCAGCCGGTGATATTTGATCGTAGGTCGCCCGCCACAAACTCCGCGCGCCGCAACGACGTACCGTCCCAGCGGCAGATATTCATAACTTTCCCCGCCGATGTCTTCGCGGATCAATTCCAAGATTGCAGTTGCCGTATTGACCATGATTGATTCCTTTTCGAGCGCCGGGATTTTCTCATCGCTTCTGAAACTTTGCCAGCAAGGCTTTGACCGCGTCGGGCGAGTGGAATTCTTTGGCCAGGTCTTCCGCGCGGTAAGAGTTAAACGTCCCGATTTCGGTGTAGCGCAAATAACGCAACGCCTCCGGGCTGCTGACATCGAATCGGCCGTCCGGCAACAACATCAGCCATTCTTCGCCGAAGTTGTAAATCAGCAGCGCGGTTTTGCACGTTTGCAGGTCCCAGATTTGCAGCCTGCCCGCCCACCCGCCCCCACAGACAAATCCGCCTGACGGAGCGAACGCCACGCTGCGGATGCCGCCTTCGGTTGCATCGGGCGTTGGGCTGATCGAATTGCCGTCCGCCCATCCCAACACCGCCAGACATTCGCCATCGTCCGGCGACCAAAGCCTGACCGATTTGTCATCACTTGCGCTGGCCAGAGTCTGCCCTTCCGGCGATTTGGCCTCTGAGAACTCGCGAGCGGTGTGACCAGCCAGCGTCCGCAAGGATCGTCCATCGTCCGGCGACCAAAGCCTGACCGAGTTGTCATCACTTGCGCTGGCCAGAGTCTGCCCATCCGGCGAAAAGGCCACAGACCACACGCTCGCGGTGTGACCAGCCAGCGTCCGCAAGGATCGTCCATCGTCCGGCGACCACAGCCTGACCGATTTGTCAGAACTTGCGCTGGCCAGAGTCTGCCCATCCGGCGAAAAGGCCACAGACAACACGCTCGCGGTGTGACCAGCCAGCGTCCGCAAGGATCGTCCATCGTCCGGCGACCACAGCCTGACCGAGTCGTCATCACTTGCGCTGGCCAGCGTCTGCCCATCCGGCGAAAAGGCCACAGACAACACGCTCGCGGTGTGACCAGCCAGCGTCCGCAAAATCGTCAGGTCAGACACTTTGCAAATAAAGATATTTCCGTTGGGAGCGCCAATGGCCAGTAATTCGCCGTCCGGCGAAAACGCGACGGGAAAGTCCTTCCAGAAGAAACTAGAACCGTAGCCGGTTATGAATTTTTGTGCCACAGGCAGCAATTTGGTCAGGTTTATTTTTCCGCTGACGCCGGTCAATCCGCGCGCTCGGGTCAGATCGGCATCGGCGAATTTATCCGCCGCATAACCCGTGGCTTGGGTGAAATCGGCCTCAGCCAGACGCGCGGCGCTGAACACGGCTTGATCCAGCGTCGCCCGCCCGAAATCCGCGCGCTCGGCGACGACGTTGGCCAACGAAGCCTCTGTCAGATCGGCTTCCGAGAGCCTGGCTTCGGTTAAATCGGCATGGTCGAACTTTGCTTTGGTCAAATCGGCTGCGGTGAAGTCGGCTCCGGCCAATTGCGCGTGCAGCAATTCGATTTCCTGCAACCGCGCTCCGGCCAGTTGAGCGTTAGGCGGAAACCGTCCGGCCAGTTCGGATCGCAATTTTGCCAACTCCGCCGGTTTGGTGGAAAGCTCGGCTTCCATATCGGCGCGAACCCGCCCGCCCCAGTACAAAATCTGCAAGGCGTTTTCCGAAACGTTGCGCTGATACGGCCCGGCCAGAATCCGCCGCATCGGTTCCACCAGTTCGTCCTGTTCGTCCAAAAGCGTCAGAAAGTAAACGACTTTCTGGTCGAACCGCCGCGTGTCCAGCCAGTTCAACTGAGGCGTGTCGGCGGTCAGGGCTTCGTGGAGCTTGCGCGCCAGGAAGAATTCCATGAACGAGCGGTGCATGAATTTGAAATGCGCGCTGTCTTTGCCTCGATTGATGAAGGTGGCCGATTGCATTTCGCGGACGACGGTTTCAGGTTCGGCATCCTGAATGTCCAAAACCTTGCCGCGCATCAATTCGGTGATGAAATCTTCAAGCTGGCGATAATCCACGCCTTCTTTTTCCTTTTCGTCGCGCCACATTCGCCAGGCCAGTTCTTTCATCAGCTCCAGGCGTTCGCGCGAATCCAGAATTTCGCGGCGTTTGTCGCGTTCGCGCTGAACCCAAAGATTCGTGTAAACGGTGTAAAGATTGGCGGCGTTGATCTGCTGACCGGCGTCAAGCTGCGGCAATGATTTGACGATCATATCCAGCAGCAAAGGCCGCGTCGCCAAATCCTTCAGGTTGTGAATGCGCTGAATCTTTTCCCAATCGGCGGCGACACTGGCTTTGCCGCGAACTTTTTCCAGGTAGGTTTTGATTCTGGCGTCGTCGAATTCTTCCAGATAAGCGACTTGCGCGCCTGCCCTTTGCCGCAAATTGGTGTAAAGCGCGGTTTCGGATTCCGACAATCGCGGAGCTTCGCCAACCAGCCGAACCTGTTCGCGGCGATTTTTGAAGTAATGCGTGCGGCAGGTGATGATGATTTTGGCTTTGCCACCGGCGGGTTTCAGCAGCGCGTTGAAATTGTCTTCGGTGACGCTCCACTGCACGCGGTCGGCCATTTCGTCGAATCCATCGAAGAGCAAAATGATCTTGCCGTTGCGAACCAGATGCTCGAATGCGCTGACGCGCACATCGCGCAAACCTTTGCCGGAAAGGTGGTGCGTGATGATCGAATCAAAATCCAGTTTCTTTCGGACTTCGCCGAGCGGAACCAAAACCGGAGCCGGATGCCGCAAGGGATCGCTGAGGAAACTCTGCGCCAGTTGGTAAGCCAGAAAACTCATCAACGTGCTTTTGCCGCTGCCCAAATCGCCCAGGATGACCAGTTCGTTCGACCGCGTATCGCCCAACCATCCGCCCAGAAATTCCAGCGCCGCCAGTTTGTCGTAAGTCAGGTCTTTGGCGACTTCGGGGCGAATGAACCAGTCGTTGCCTTCCCAGCGTTCGGCGCGGTAATGGTTGTAATCGGCAATCAATCCGGCGGCGTAATCTTCCAGCGGAACCAGTTCGCGCATCAATTCGGAGTAGGTGATGCAATCAACTCCGGCGCTTTCCAAAGCCGTGCGCGTGTCGGCGGCAAAACCTTGAGCGGAAACCGTCACCCATCGCAACCGAGGATTGGCGCGCTGCACGACGTTTTGCTGAGCCAGAATCTGGTCGCGGTCGTCGGCGGCAACGCGCTTGTCTTTGCATTCGACCACGGCCTGAGTGCGAAATCCGCCGAAACGCTGTTCGATCAACAAATCCAACTGGACACCGCTGATTTTCACATCCTGCTTCACGTCAAAACCAAGCAGCCGGTAAACCTCCGCGACACGATCTTCGAACAACCTTCCTTTGGCCTGACTGCGAAGCCCACGCAAGCTGGGGTCGCGCTCCACCAGGTCTTCATTTTTGGTGTCGGCGCTTTTCGTTTCATCTCTGACAATTTCAAGGGCTTCGACCACTTGCCGCACTCTAAACTCGCGGTCTTCCGGGATGCGAAAATCCAGCGGGACGACTTCGGCCAGCGTGTCAGGAATCATTTTCTGTTCGCCGGAAATCAGGGCAGCCACAATTGGACGATCCAACGCCAAACGCTGCCCGAATTGACGGGCAAAAACTCCGGCCAATGTCCAAACCTGGCTGTCGCGAAAATAAGCCTCACTCCACACGGCAACCATCTTGTTCGAGCGGCGCAAACCTTCGTTGGGATTGTCGGCATCGGGCGCGTGCCGCTCTCGTTGCCATTTATCGAACCAAACCGACACGCCGGAATCTTGCAACCGAATGGCCAGCCATTGAGCAAATTCAGCATCGGCGGCGGCATAGCTGAGAAAAGCATCGTATTGAAACTCTTCTTTTTGGCCTGCCTGCGAGGCGGTTGTTCTGATTTGAGCAAGCCGATGGTTGATGATGCTGAGTTGTTTGTTGAACTCTTCGGAAAGCGCCTTGCCGAGATTCGGCTTCGCCAGCATTTTTTCGTAACGGGTGGCTTCGCGAAGCAGTTCCGCCGTTTCCTCCGTCACCTCCAAAATGGCCTTCGATCCCCAGTCGGCAAAGTCTGGAGCCTGAGCCAGCACATCGGCATAAGTGTCAGACGTCAGCCACAACACGGCGGCGGTTTTGGATTGAATGATGTCTTCGCGGTGCTGATTCAGCAGGTTCAATGCGGATTGATAACGATCAGGATCGTTGACCTTCAGTTGCTCCAATCCGGTCGCAATCACGCAAACCGGCGACTTAACTGACGATTCGGCGGCAACCTGGCGGCAGTATCGGCCCAAACTTAAGACTTCGGACTGGGTGTAATCAAAGTCGAAAACGCAGTATTGGCCATTTACCAATCGCCGCAATTCAACCATCGCGTGTTGGCGCAACACAGCGTCATCCGCGCAGACCAGCTCGATATGGCCACGTGAAGTGTCGCGCAAACCTTGCATGACCGGAATCAACAACCGGGTCAGATGATTGCTTGTGTCGTAGGCCAGTTCAGTCATCACAATTCTTCCCAAGTCAGCGGATGCGCGTCGTACCAGGGTCTGCCGTTGCGATAAGCAACAATCAAACGGCTGTGCAACAGTTCCAAACTGGCCGGTGCCCCGGAATATCGTTTCTCTTTCCTGGTTTTTCGCAACTCCTCGATTTTGTCTATTCCCAATCGCCCAAGCTTTTTGGCGGCAAAATTTTCAATCGCGCGATTAACGGCTTGCCGATTGATTTGATCCAGATTCATTCGCTCGGCCTGTCTGCCCGAATCTCGCGCCAACTCAATTAACCACCGCATCACTCCGCCGCTTTTCAGAATCAATTCAGCCAAGGCTTCTTCGTTGAAGAGTTCGTTATTCGCTTTCAGCCCCAAGGCGCTCAAGCGTTTGAAGATGACTTCGCCCATCAACTGATGCCCTTCTGGATTCGGTGAATCATCGTGTTTGCTGTAAATGTTGATGTTTGGGAAAAAGCGCGAAGCGCAATCATCTTCGACTTCATCAAATTTCTGTTCGCCAAACACCAGCATCGGCACGGTGTAAATCAATCCGCACAACGGAGCGCGCAACGCCCGGCTTTCAATAAAAATCTGGCGAGCCTGATCCGCTTTGGTCAGCTTGTCCAATCCATCCACCACAACCAACAACGGCTTGCCGGCTTTGGTTTCGACATCGGCAATTATCAGATTGATTTGGTTAATGACGGTTTGCGGATGCGGTTCGACTTCGCGCTTATAACCGACCTCTTCGCTGAAAGCCGCGCTGGAACTCAAACCTTTGGTAGCGGCTTCCGCCAGTTTCTGGCCAATGCCTCCGGCCAAAATCGTCGCGCCAAAGCTAATGACGCCTTTCAGCAGATCGGCAATGTTGATTTCTTCCTTTTCGGTTTCTTTGCGTTCAAAGACAGTTTTGTAAACCGACTTCACCAACGCCATCAGGTTTTCTTCTTCGGGGTCCAGGTTTTCGGCCAGAGCAACATTGAAAATGGCTACGCCCAACAAATACAGCAGATCAATCGGCGCGGCCTTGTCCTTTTCCAGATTGTGTTCAATATCAAAGTAAACGATGAAGTAATCGGCTTTTAATTGATCAAGCAGACGATAGAGCATGGAACTTTTGCCGCTGCCCCGATGCCCGGCAAAAAACGCGACAGGCGGACGGTTTCGCTGCAAGTCGGAACGAAAATCATCCAGCAAATCTTCAAACGGGCTATGCAACCGTTCGCAGTAAAAGTCTTGCGACCGCTGCTCGACCAACACTTCGTATGGGTTGAAAACTTGCTGGAACTTAATCCAGAACTCCGTTGATCGAGCCATTACTCTGCGCCTCCTAAGTGATTTGGAATGTTAGGCATGCTAAAGCTTATTTGGGCGTGGTCAAGCCGACAATATGGCAGCGCAAGATGGCCGAGAATCTTGCGCTGCGTATTTTGAAAAAAGGCTTACTTCGCCACCAGATTCACCAGTCGTTTGGGAACGACGATGGTTTTGACGATCTGGCGACCTTCCAATTTGGCTTGGACGCGGTCGTTGGCCAGGGCGGCGGCTTTCAATTCTTCGTCCGAAGCTTCCGCCGGAACGACCAGGCG
The DNA here is from genome assembly GCA_964603695.1 of uncultured Heliomicrobium sp. Lineage (GTDB taxonomy): Bacteria > Acidobacteriota > Blastocatellia > RBC074 > RBC074 > RBC074. The sequence goes on along the minus strand of CAZRXE010000640.1, from coordinate 3,307 downwards.
CGCGATCAGTTTGCCGTTCAACTGGATGGGGATTTCCAGTTCTTCCTCTTTGGCCAGGTCGGCGTCGAATTCCGGCCACTCGGAAGTCACGACCACTTCATCGTGACCCAGACTCGCCCACAGTTCTTCGGCGATGTGCGGCGTAAAGGGAGCCAGCATTTTTGCCAACGCTTCCATCGCTTCTTTCAATGCGAATTTGTCGGCGTCGCTGTTGTCGGCTTTCAGCGAATTGTCGAACGCGTAGATTTCGTTGGTCAGCTCCATCAGGGCGGCGACGGCAGTGTTGAAGTTCATGCGCTCGCCGATGTCGTTCGAAACGCGCTTGATCGTCTGGTGCGTCTTGCGGCGCAAGGCGCGCGCTTCGGCGGAAAACGTGGATTGCTGATCGCCGCCCAGTTTGGCCGCCGCCAGTTTGTCGTGCCATTTGTAGACGATGCGCCAGACGCGGTTCAGAAAGCGTGAAGAGCCTTCCGCGCCAGCTTCGCTCCATTCCAAATCTTTTTCCGGCGGGGCGGCAAACAGCATAAACAGCCGCACGGTGTCCGCGCCGTAAATCCGAATCATTTCGTCCGGGTCTACGGTGTTCTTTTTAGATTTGGACATCTTCTCGATTCTGCCGACGGCTGCCGTGCGTCCGCAGGCTTTGCATTTGCCGTCTTCGACTTCAGACGGATTCAGCCAGTCGTGTTCTTCGCAGCGGTACGTGCCCAGACAAACCATGCCTTGCGTCAGCAGTTTTTTGACCGGCTCGCCGAAGGTAATCAAGCCCAGGTCGCGCATGATCTTCGTCCACAGCCGCGTATAAATCAGGTGCAGCACAGCGTGTTCGATGCCGCCGATGTATTGATCCACCGGCGTCCAATACGCGGCGACAGCCGGATCGAACGGCAGCGTTTCGTTTTTCGGGTCGCAGTAACGGAAGTAGTACCACGACGAATCCACGAAGGTGTCCATGGTGTCGGTGTCGCGCCGGGCCGCTTCGCCGCAAGTGGGGCAAGTGGCGTTGACGAAGCCGGCGTGTTCGGCCAGCGGCGCGCCTTGCGTGTTGAAGTTCAAATCCGAGGGCAGTTCAACCGGCAGTTGATCTTCGGGAACGGGGACGATGCCGCATTTCGGACAGTGAATGAACGGCAGCGGCGTTCCCCAGGCGCGTTGGCGCGAAACGCCCCAGTCGCGGATTTTGAAATTGGTTCGGGCTTCGCCGAATCCGTTTTCTTCGGCGTAAGCAGTCATCGCTTTGATGGCGTCCGGCACTTTCAGGCCGCTGAATTTGCCGGAGTTGATGACCACGGCACTGTCGTCTTTGTTGGTGAAGGCAGCTTCAACCGGCGCGTCGTCGGCTTCTATCGAACCGGCCAGCTTAATGACGCGCGGGATCGGCAGGCCGTATTTGTGGCAGAACTCGAAATCGCGTTCGTCGTGCGCGGGCACGGCCATAATCGCGCCGGTTCCGTAACCTGTCAGCACAAAATTCGCCGTCCAGATCGGCAGCCGTTCGCCGTTGAAAGGATTGACGGCGAACAGTCCCGTGTTGACGCCTTCTTTGGCGGTGCCTTCGGCGATGCGGTCTTCTTTGGAAACGGCTTTTTGTTTTTCGGCGAAGGCTTTCAGTTCGTCGCCGGCTTTGCCGGACGCGATCAGTTCTTCGACCAGGATGTGTTCGGGCGCAACGATCACGCAGCTCGCGCCGTAAATGGTGTCAATGCGCGTGGTGAAGATGCGAATCTTCTTGCCGTTGGTCGGGGCGTGTTCCTGCGCGACGCGGAAATCCACTTCCGCGCCTTTGCTGCGACCAATCCAGTTGCGCTGCATCGCCAGCACACGCTCCGGCCATCCGGCATTCAGATCAGAAATGGCCAACGTATCCAGGCTGTCCAGCAATTCGTCGGCGTAATTCGTCACGCGAATGAACCACTGTTCCAGTTCGCGCAGTTCGACGGGCGTGTCTTCGTGCCGCCAGCAAAAGCCGCCTTCGGCCTGTTCGTTCGCCAGCGAAGTGTTGCACTTGACGCACCAATTCACCGTCGCGTTTTTGCGATACAGCAAGCCGTGTTTCCACATTTGAATGAAGAACCATTGATTCCAGCGGTAATACTCCGGCGTGCAGGTGGCGATTTCGCGCCGCCAGTCGTAACTGAAGCCCAGCCGCTGCAATTGCGCGCGCATGGCGGCGATGTTTTCAAACGTCCATTTGTCGGGCCGGGCGTTGTTTTTGATGGCGGCGTTTTCGGCGGGCATGCCGAAAGCGTCCCAGCCGATTGGATGCAGCACGTTGAAGCCCGTCATTCGCTTGTAAGCCGACAGCGCATCGCCGATGGAATAGTTGCGAACGTGGCCCATGTGAATTCTGCCGGACGGGTATGGCAGCATTTCCAGGCAGTAAAACTTTGGTCGGTTCGGGTCAACATCGGCGTTAAAGGCTCCGGCGGCGGCCCAGCGTTGTTGTTGTTTTTCTTCGATTTCGTCAGGGAAATATTTCTCGTTCATGGTTTTGACAGTCCTTTTGGCTTTGGCCTTGCAAAAATCAAATCACCGGCAAAAACGCGATTCATTCAGCGTTTCGCCGCAAGGCGGAAATTCAAACTTTTCAGGTGAAGAAGTGCGGTCGGAAGGCGCAGCGCAACGTTAGCGGGCATTGCGCTGCTACGTAAGGGAGAGGGTGGTCAACGACTGAATGTCTCGATTGACGAACCCGCGAATGTATGTACTGACTGCGCTTGTCATTGCTCTACGATTCTCCGATTTCGGCGTTGAATAGCACTCACTTAAGAGGCACTTAAGAGGCGCGAATTCTACACAGCGTGTTTAATTGGTTCAACCTTAAGTTTTCCCCGCTCAACTTTTCGGCGCGGGCTGCGGCTGTTGCGGCGCGTGGCCGCGTTTGTAAATCAGCAAGGTGCGTTTGAATTCAATGACCACCGTGCCGTCTTGTTTGAAACCCGTGGTTTTGATTTCGACCACGCCCATGTGCGGGCGCGATTTCGATTCGCGTTTGCTGAGTACTTCGGTTTGCGCGTAGATCGTGTCGCCTTCAAAAACCGGCGCGGGCAGGCGAATTTCATCCCAGCCCAGATTGACGGCGTTTTGCGAAATGTCCGCGACCGACAGTCCAGTGACCAGCGCCAGCGTGAACGTGGAATTGACCAACGGGCGGCCGAATTCCGTTTGCGCGGAGTAATGTGCGTCGAAGTGAATTGGATTCGTATTCGCCGTCAACAGCGTGAACCAGATGTTGTCGGTTTGCGTGACGGTGCGTCCCAGCGCATGACGGATGATTGCGCCAACTTGTAAATCTTCGTAGGTGGGT